>CAIXAA010000001.1 GCA_903917305.1 uncultured Myxococcales bacterium
CTGCACTCGCATGAGCATAATTAACAGTCAATGGAGTGACCAGCGTGAGCGCCACAGCAATGGCGATCGGATTGCGCTTGAAATTATTCGACTTCGGTTTTCTCATCATTACCCCTATTTTGAACATAAAAGAACAAGGCGGTTGTGACGCCTTGATCTCCCTGCGACATTTAGCCGCACCAATACACATGGTGCGATACTACATCAAACTTTATTTAATTTCCACTCCCTGAAAATATCTTATCATCAGGTTAAAATTTATTACTTTCATCGCAAATTAGCTCACTAATTTACTCATCATTTCGCATCATGTGCGACAACGGCCGCACGCCGCGCCGCGATCTGGCGGATTCGGTGTGGGAGGAATTGCCGGAGTTCATGCCGACGCTGCGTTCGCTCACGCTGCTCGGCGGCGAGCCGCTCGCGATCCAGAACACCATGCGTTTCTTGCGCGATTTCGACTCCGACCTTTGGCCGGATGCCGTCATCGACCTCGTCACCAACGGCAGCCTCCTGACCGAAAAGGTGCTGGAAAAGCTGGGGAAATGCTCCTTCGGCGATCTGACCGTCAGCCTCAATGCCGGCACCTCGGACGTGTACGAGCAGGTGCAGCGCGGCCTGTCGTTGAAGGCGGTGCTGGAAAACATCGACGCGCTCATCCGCTACCGCGATCGCCACCCGCGCTACTTTGGAATTACCCTGAGTTTTGTCGTGCAGCCGGCCAATGCCCACACGCTCATTCCCTTTGGCGAGCTGGCGCACCAGCGCAACCTGCGCGTCCGGCTGATTGCGCTGAGCGGCGAGAACGCGCCGGAGCTCGACTTCTACCGGGACCAGGACACGGTTGCGCGCGTCGTGTCGCACCTCGATGCTTTCATTGCCTATTGCAAGAAAGTGCGGCCCGAGTGGCTGCCGGAAGCATGGGCGGCGCGCGGGGCGGTGCTGGGCGAGGCGGCGGCGCGGAACACGGTGCTCAACCAGCCTTAGGACACGATGTTGCCCACTCTCGCCCTGACCGCATTGTGCTGGTTTCTCGGACTGCACTTCGTCCTGACCGGCGTGCTCGCCGCGAATGTCCTGCAAGGCCAAGAGATTTGGCTGATTCTCGACGCGCTGCTCAAGCCCGCCGCAGTCTTCTTCGGCGCGACGGTCCTGCTGCTGACGCACCTGCTGGGCGCTCCGGGGCGGGTGCGCAGCGCAGCGGTCCTGGTGGTGGCCGCGGTCCTGCTGCTGGTCGTGCCCGGGATCCCGCCCGACAAGGTGTTGCCAGCCTTCTTGCCGTTTCTGCTGGTGTTTCTTGCCGCCTGGCCGCTCCTGCTGTGGCTCCGATCGCGGCCGCGCACCCAGGCCGCGCTGCTGGCGCTGCTCGGCCTGCTGGCCACGCTGGGCGTCGGCCTGTGGAACGTGCCAGTCGAGCCGAGTGCGCCCAACCGCCTGGGTCTTGTGGCCTTTGTGCCGAATTCAATCTGGAGCCGCGATTTCAGCCAGGATGCCAACAAGGACCACTATCCGTTCTGCACCTTCGTGCAAAACTCGTTGGGATATCGCGATATCGAGCCGAATTGGGCGCAGAGCGGGCGCACGCGGGTCCTGCTGGTCGGTGACTCCTACATCTGGGGCGACGGGATTGCGACCGAGGCGAACACGCTGGGTACGCTGCTGCGCGCCCGTCTGGAAGCGCTGGCGCCGGGTCGCTTCGACGTCGTGAGCGCTGGCTATCCCGGCAACGGGATCTACGGATACACTCGTGCTGTCGAGCAGTTGGCGCCAGTACTGCACCCGAATGTCGCGGTCATCGGCTACCTCGGGGAGGCCGATCTGAATCCGGTGGATGCCCAGTCGCTGACCGAAGGGCAACTGCACGGCGCCTGGCTGCGAACGCTGATGTTGCGCATGCATACCGGCCAGCACCTGCACGAATGGTCGGTGGGCATCGCGACCGAGTTGGGGCAGACGCCGGAATCGAAACTGCAATTCCAACAATTGTTCCAACGGTTGGCGGCTTGCGGCCGTGCGAATGGCACGCAGGTGGCGCTGCTCAACTACCCGAGCCGCGCCATCGCGCCGCAGGGGGCGTTCGCCGTGCCCAAGGAGATCCAGCGCGTCGATCTGCCGGAACCCCTGCGCTACCGCGGCCAGGCCAGCGAGCTGTGGTACGCCAAGGACTCCCACCCGAAGCCGCTGTTGAATCAGAAGCTTGCGGACCTTCTGGCGCAATGGCTGCTGCAGCGCCCGCAACGCTGATCAGGCAAACGGCAGCAGCAACGGAAACGCGGCGGTACGGGCGAGATCGGCGGGACCGTGCAACGTCACTTCGCGCCAGCCGTCGGGCCCTTGCAGCGCGACACCGCGCCCCGGCAGGACGTCCAACGCCTGAACGCCTTCGATCTGCGGCCGAAGCCGGGCCGCGGCCGTGCCTGCCCCAAGAAAGCATCCTGAAATCGACAAGATGTGCGTGATGCGCGTGGCCGGGCCGGAGGGCGACGGCGCGCATCGGCCCTCGATCAGCAGGTAGCTGCCGTCGGCAAACGCGAGGACGGGCGCGGGCTTGCTGGCAGCGTGGCGGCCGAACCAGGCGGGATTGGACGTGCGCAGGTCCGCGAGGAGCGCGTCCGCCAAGCCGATGGACGCCGGGCAGTCGAAGCGGCAGGGAAAGTGGCGCAATGGCGAGGTGTTGCGCTCGCCGGTCTCCCCAGCGAAGGTCGAGAGCCGCGCGTCGAAGCGTGCGGACGCGGCATGGGCGCGCGCCACCCAGTGGGCGTCGTCTGCGTCCCAAACCCGCGGAAAGCTTTCGCAATGTGCCGCGCAGAAGGCGTCGACGCAGCACGCCGGGTAGCCGTAGGCCGCGCCGATGCGGCGGTGCGTGTCGGCTTGTGCGGCGCGGGCAGCTGGGGCGTCGTCCTGCTGCCAGGTCGTCAGGGACATTTCGTCCTGCAGACAAGCCGTTGCCAGCGCCGGATCGCGCGCCACCACGACCAGCGCCACGGCGCCCGGATCCTGCGCCTCGGCCGGCATGAAGGCGGCGCCGGCATGGGCGCGCACCGGCTGGGGCCAGACCTCCACGGCGAGGCCAAGCGGCACAACCGTCTGTTTCAGCGCAGGAAGTGCGGCGTGCGGCAGCGTCAGGCGCCAGGCGGCGCGCAGGCCGAGCAGCAGGCCGCGCACCTCCACACACGCGGCATCGAAATGCAGCGGCTCCGGCGCGGCGGGCCTGGCGTGGCTGATCTGTACTGGCGGGTGCTGCCAGCCCTGGAACGGCTGCTGCGCGGTCGCCAACGCGCCGAGCAGCGCCTTGGCGATGCCCGGGCAGCGGTGCGCCGCGGCGTGCGGACAGTGCGCGCAGGCGGGCTGCAGCGCCACGCCATGCCGCGCCAGCTCGCTCGGCGGCACCGGCGCGCCTGCCTGCGCATCGACCTCCAGGCACGCGGGCCAGAGCGCGGAGCGCACCAGCGGCACGCGCGGCTCCGCCGGCCAATGCCGCCGCGCCTCGAAGAGCAAGGGAACCTGTTGCGCGTCCTCGCCAAGCCACGGCAGCAGCACGACTTCGGTCTCCGGCCAGGCCGGCAGCGAAACGAGCGCGGGCGTCGTCTGCCGCGTGATCTGCCAGTTCAGCCGCACGTGCAGCCCAAGTTCCTTCGCGGCGGCCATGGCGAGGCGCAGCAGCGCCGGTTCGTGGCCGTGCTCCGGCAGGGCCGCGGCTGCCTCAGCCGTCGGCGCCAGCACCGGCCATTCGATGGCGGCGGCTCCAGCGGCGCGCAGCGCAGGCAGCGCCGAGGCATCGAGGGACGGCAGGCGCACGGTCGGCCCGTCGGGCGACGCCGCGTGGAGGCGCGAGACCGCGGCAGCGACTTCCGCAACAACCGAATCTCCTGCGATGACAATGAACTCCGCACCCGCATGGGCAGCGACGGCAGCCGCCACGTCCGCCGACGCAGCGCGGGCTAGGCGCGCGGCAGGCAGGAGCAGCGTCGACGCTCGCTGGCTCACGGCACCTGCCTCGGCAGCAGATCCGGCGCATGGCGCGTCGCCGTCGCGTCGAGCACCTCGACAAAGCGCTTGACCCGCTGCTGGTGCTGCTGCGTGCGGATCGGCGTATGCCGGCCATGCGACACGGCAAAATGCCGCGTCGAGAAGAAGCACGGGCCGCTGCCCACCACGTCGCGCAGCTGCAGCTCGTAGCGGCCGCCGCTCACCTCGATGTCCAGCACCAGCTCTCCGGCACCGGCGCGCACGCCGTGCAGCGCAAAGCCGCCCAGCGCCGGCCCGAGCTTGGGTACCATCGCCTCGATCAACTGCCGCATCTTGGTGGCGCGCGCGTCGGTCTGGCTGCCGTGCTCCTGCGCGCGCTGCTGCGGCCTCTCCTCGGGCGGCGCGTTCTGCCCGGCTTGGAAGGCCGCGACCGCCGCCAGCTCCGCGACGCGCTCGCGGTAGTTCATCAGGGCAACATCGAGCAGCGCCTCGCGATCCTCGACCTGCGTCTGCACCGCTGCCACCACCTCGCGCGCGAACAGGTCGGGGCGTGCCAGCGACAACTCCTCTTGCGCGAGCAGCCGTTCGTACGTCGCGTCACCCTGGAACACCGCGTCCGGGTACTTGCCGCGCAGCGCCGCCGCGCAAAAGCGCACGACGAGCGCAAAGGCCTGTGCCATGCGCGCGTCGCAGAAGCGCCAGGGCACCAGCGCCTGCAGCGCGCAGTTGTTCACCGACGGCTCGTAGATCAGCGACGCATCCTCGAATTCCGGACGCAGGATGCCATCTTGCGCTTGCGCCAGCTTCGTGAGCGGCGTGTTCGCGTACAGCAGCACCGGCGTGTACAGCCAGATGCCCAGCGGATCGAAGCTGCGCTCGATGGCGCGCTCCAGCCCGGTCGCGAAGTTCTCTAACGTCGTCCATGGCGAGCAGGTCAGGTACGCCCAGGTCGGATCGCAGGCAAAAGCCTCCGGATGCGCCTGCGCCATCTGCGCCATCCGCGCCGCCGCGGCGTCGAACTGCTTCAAGGAGATCTGCTTGCCGAACCGGGCGTTCTCCTCCTCGTCCAGGTTCTCGATGCCCAGGCGCAGCAACTGCACGCTGTGGCCGACGGCGGCAAAGCGCGGCAGCAGGCGCTCCAGCGCGTCCGCGACCTCCAGCACGCGGTCGATGCGCGGCTCGAAGCAGAAGGTGCTCGGCGGCAACCCCAGACCCAGGACCATTGCGCCGAAACGTTCGATATGCTTGAACAACCTTGCGTCCAGGATGTCGAACACGCCGTGCCAGCGCCCCTCGGTCCGCGCATCCAGCGCGACCTGGCGCAGCTGCAGCTCCGCCACCGTCACCGCGTCGTCGTCCAGCTGGCTGGTCGGTCCGCGAAACACGCCGCAGTACGCGCAGCCGAAGTCCTGGTCGCAGCGCGACAAATCCACGCCGGCGAACACCGGGTTCTGCGCCAGCGACGTCGCGTGGTCGCAGGCAACGCCGCCCAGGACCAGCAGGTGCGGTCGATAGCTGCGGGCTTTGTCATTGCCAATCAGGGTCTTGTGCGAAGGTTGCACGGCGCCGACCAGGTAGTCGTCCGGCCCTTCCTCCCCCAGCCAATCCAGCAGCCAGGCCGTGCGCGCCACGCGCCACAGGTCCAGCGACCTGCCGAGACGGCCCTGGTGCCAGAGCAGCGCAGCCTCAGGTTCGACCGCGCTCGGCGAACCCAGGCGATGCTCCGCCGCCTGCCGCACCTGCTCCGTGAGCGCCAGGACGCCCATCGGCGGCGGATGATCGGATGTCGACAGCAGTTTCGCCCCGCTCGCCCGCAGCAGCGCCAGCCCCGCCTCCGGCAGCGGATGGCTCATCACCACGTGCGTCGGCTGCACGGCGTCCAGCTGCTCGGCGAGCTGGCGCAGGTCGTCATCTGTCAATTCAACCACTTGCGCGACACGGTGCTCGCCGGTCTTCTCGACCAGGATGCGCGTGCCCAGCGTCAGCCACTGCGCCTGCCAGCCCAGCCGCAGTGCAAGTCCTTGGATGAACGGGTAAAGACGGCTGTCGTGGACCCAACGCTCCTCGGTCACGAACTCGAGCAGCAGCATCCGTTTGTGCGGGCGATCCGGCTCGGGCTCGGGCTCCAGTTCCGGCTCCGGCTCGGGCCCCGGCTCGGGATTCAGCAGCAGTTCCGGGGCCTCCAGCCGCACCAGCGCATCGAAGGCCAGCACGAGCAGCCGCAGCTTGCCCTCGTGCTCCGCCGGCACCTGGCGCGGATCAGTCGCCGGCTGCGTGACCGCGAAGTGCTCGCTGCGAAACAGGAAACGCTGCGCCGTGCGGGCGGCGTGCAGGCAGAGCGTGTAGCCGGTGCCCTCCAGCGTCACCTGCAGCGTCAGCGAGATGTCGGTCTCCAGCACCTGGCAAGTCACGTCAATGACTGCGAGATCGCCCACGCGACCGCCCAGCGTGCCCAGCGCCGCGTCCAGCCAGCGCCGCGCCAGCCGCGTCAGCCGCGCCGCGCGATCCTCCGCTTGCCGCGGGCGCTTGCGCGCCAGGTCGTTCGCTGCCCGCGCCAGTTCGCGCGCTGCGCCCGCGTCCAGCGCCGCAGCCGGGCTCCACAGCGCGTGGGTCGCCGTCCTGACGTCGATCACCTTGTCCTCCTTGAGGATTTGCAGCTGACCCGGCACCAGGCGCAGCGCATCGCCCAGCCGCAGCCTGGCGCGCAGCTCGCCTTCACCGGCCGCCACCGCGCCTGGATCGTAGCGCAGCTCCTGTAGATTTTCGTCGCGCAGCCGCAGCGACACCAGCTCGTCCTCCGCGTTCGCAGTCAGCGTCACCACGTGCACCACGTCCGGATCGTTGGGCGGCGCAGCGCCGATCGCCTCCCACCATGTCGCATAAGTCTGTGTTGCAGCAGCGCAATCAGCAGAGCAGGGCACGAAGGTCAGCGCTGGCACCCACAGCGGCAGCAGCGCCGTCGGGATCGGACCTGCCAGCCGGGAGCGGCGCGCCAGCACCGACCACGCGGTCTCCTGCGTCTCCGGCGCCGGCTGGGCGGCAAAGGCACGGGCGCAGCACTGCGGAACGCCATGCAACAGGCCAGCCTGCCGCAGCAACTCCGGATTCGGCTTGCGCAGCCGCGCCAGCAGCGCCTCTGCCTGCGTCAGCGTCGCCCGGTCGCGCGCCAGCAGCAACGTGCCGCGCTGGCCGGTCGGCCGCCAGTTGTCCTCGACATGCGCGACATGCAAGCCGTTTTGCTGAATCACGCGGGTCAGCTCCGCATCCACTTCCGCCGCCGCGACATTCTCCAAGGACAGCAAGGGCTTGTGGCCCAGGGCGACCAGCGGCGCGAGGCGTTGGACGGTCTCCACCAGGCTGACGCGCACCTCCCCAATGCGAAAATGCTGCTGGTTCAGTGCCTTCCAAGCGCGGCGCTCGCGCCACAGCACCGCCGCGCGGTCGAGCAGCTCGAACTCGTTCAGCACTTCCGCCGCGCCGCGCACGACGTCGATCTTGCACAGCAGGTAGTCGAGCAGATCGAGGTCCGCGCCTGAGGTCCACTGCGGGCAAACTGCGCGCAAATGCGCAAGAATCGCGGCGCTCAGCGGGTCGTCCTCTTCGTCCAGCAGATCGTAGCGCAACACGATGCGCGACAGCGGCCGCATCCGCTCATCGGCGAAACGCCAGGCCCGCTCGCGCCCGAACAGCTTGCGCCGGTTCATGATCACGGTGTTGTCGGTCTCGGTCTCCACGGTCAGACCGTCGCGCTCCGCCAGGCAGGTGATCGGCAAGTGGCCGTGCAGCCTCAGCCTTGCCTGGAACATGTTGCCGGTCTCCTTGCGCGTCAGCTCCAGGAAGCGCGCCAGACCGACGTTCAAGTGCAGCGTCTCCGGCGTCGTCCACGGCGTGAACAGGATCAGCGACAGGCCGGCATACCAGAAGTGTTCCGGATAGCGATCCGCAAGTTCGCGCAGCGTGCCGACCGCGCGCAGGCCGTCGAGCGGCGTGGTGCCCTTGTTGAAGCGCAGCAGATCCGCGCCTTCGAAGCTCTCGATGCCGCTGGAGTAGACGCCCATGACCATCTTTGAGTCGGGAAAGCGCGAGAAGTGGTCGGGAATGCTGCGTTCCAGCCGCTGCGCCTGGTCGGAGCGCATCGCCAGCAGCAGCTGCACGTGGCCCGCAAGTCCGCATTCGTGCATCCATTGCAGGCACTGGCCCAGCACCAGCGGGTTGACCACGCGCTCCAGCAGCAGGGCGTTGGGAAAGCGCTCCGGCGTGCCGCGATTGCGCGCAACCGCTTGGATTTGGATGCGAAGCCAATCGGCCGTCGTCATGCCTCCCGGTCCACCGGACTCGCGCTGTGGCGCGCCCGCCTCGATCGACAGCTCGCCACGCACCCGGTTGTTCTGCCGCCCGCTCTCGCAAAACGCACAGCCGCCATGGCCTTGCACGCGCTCGTCGTCGATGCCGGCGTACATGGGATTCTTCGCGACGGGTTCGCGGTGGCCGCAACTGCCTGGAAGCAGAAGGTAGATGTTGTCGTGCTTGCGTTCGCGCGCCGCCGCGTTGCCCGGCTCGAAGTCGTAGCGCGGCACCAGATCCGGGTGCGCCTCCATCTGCACGCGCTGGGCTTCGAGAGGATCCGCTGTCAAATCGCGGGCCATCACGTGCAGCATCGCCCCCGGCGCCGCCGCGCGCAGGGCCGCCATCTGCTCCGTGTAGAGCTGATCCGTCAGCAACAGCAACGTCGGCCGGTGCGCCTGCACGACGCCGAGAAGCCAGGCAAATTCATCGTTTTCCAGCGTGATCTCGTCGCGTTCGTGCCGCATCAGGTTGATGGTGGAGATGCCGAAGCGCACCCAGCGCGTCGCGCGCCCGCAGGCGGTGAACCAGCCGGCGATGAGCGGGTACAAGTACGCGATTCGACCGGGAAACTGATCGGCGTTGATGCACTCGATCAGCAGCACGGGGCCGGTTCCGTCGACCAGCGGGCGGGCGTCGTCCATTGCGCTCCTAGCTTTGCGCCTGCGCCGCTTGGCGCTCCGGGGCGCGCGCCGCGTGGTGGTCCAAGATCCGCGCCACGAGGCGGGCCAACGCGGCCTTCTCCGCCGTGTCGACGGGCCCATCCCCTCGGTAGACGCAAGCGCAGTGATCTGTTTGCAAGAACGCGGGATTGAAGCCGCCCGGCTCGCGGAACAGCAGGCTCAGCCGCTCCTTGCCGCGCGTCAGCGCCACCTCGATCTGGCCCCAGCCCGGCACCGTCGCGTCGATGTGCGCGGCGGCAAGGGCAAAACCGCGCAGCGGCCGGCGCGGATCGGCGCGCAGCTTCTCGAGCGAACGCGCGACCTGGGCACACAAACCACTTGCAAAACCCGCTTCTTGCGCGATCTGTCGGGTCGCGCGGGTCAGCAGCGCTTGGGGCGTGCCCAGTTCCGGCTGGGCTCGGGCGGTGGCGACGAGGGCCTGGAACAGCCGGAAGTTGTCCACGCGCCGGTTCGGCAACTGCTCCATGATGGCGTGCAGTTCAGTCGTCAGGGCATCGTCGATGCGCGGTTGGTCGGTGGCAATCACGCGGCCGAGAATGGCATAGATCGTCGCGACATCGGCGTGCAGGAAGCGCCACGGCAGCTCGATCTCATTCCACGCCACCACGCAGCCGCGGCTGATGGGCTCCTGCGTGGCGGAGTCGGCGAACTGCGTTTCGAGGGCGCCGTCGCGCTCCGCAAGCAAGCTGATGGCGCGGCCAGGCATGAGAATCAGGCGCGAAGTCGCGATCAACCCCTCGCAGCGGATGCCCAGGCGCGCAATCGCCGCGAGGTTCTCGTCGAGGTCGCCGAGCGTGGTCCACGGCGTGAACATGATGAAGCC
>CAIXAA010000002.1 GCA_903917305.1 uncultured Myxococcales bacterium
CAGTCGACCGAGCACATGGTGCGCGAGGCGGAGCTGCGCTGGGCGCCGATCCTCACGGCAAACGGCTTCTTGCGCTGGTCGGACACGAAGGGCTTCACGGGCGAGAACTGGCTGTGGGCCGTGTCCGCGAATGTGGTCGTGCCGATCTTCGACAAGGCGAGCCGCTACCTGGATCTGCACGAGCGGCGCGACACGTTGACGAGGCAGAAGGCGGAGTTGCGCAAGGCGGAGTCGGAGCTGCGCACGGCCGTCCGTCAGGCGGTCGTCGACATCGAGACGGCGCAAGAAGTGTTGCAGGTCGCGCAGATGCAGAGCGACGTGGCGCGGCGCAGCGCGGTCATCGTGACCCAATCGCAGGCGGCGGGCGCCGTGACGCCGCTCGAAGTGGCGGAGGCGGACACGAACCTGCGGCTGAGCGAGGCGAACGAAGAGCGCGAGCGGATGAACTTGAGCTTGACGATCTTGAAGTTGCGCCACCTGACGGGCGCCGTGCGGCCGGAGTAGCCTTCCCCGGAGCCTTCCCCGGAGCCTTCCCCAGAGCCGGAGCCAAGGGGCCCCCGCGTGCCCGACAGGGACGAATGAGTCCAGCGGACTCATTCGAGCGGGGACCGGAGCCCGCGCTACGCGTCCAGCCCCACCGCCGCCGCCACGTTCGCCAGCCCATCGCGCTCGAGCAACCCCACCAAACCACGGTTGATCTTCGCCGCCAGCGTCGGGCCTTCGTAGATCAGCCCGGTGTAGACCTGCACGAGGTTGGCGCCGGCGAGGATCTTCTCGTACGCGTCCTCCGCCGACGCGATGCCGCCGACGCCGATGATGGGAACCCGGCCTCGAGTCACGCGAAACACGCGGCGGACCGTCGCTGTCGCCATCTCGCGCAGCGGCTTGCCGGACAGCCCCCCGGTCTCGGCGGCCAGCGCCACCGAGCGCAGCCCCTGCCGCGTCACCGTCGTATTGCTCGCGATGATGCCCGCCGCGCCGCCCTCCAGCGCCGCAGCGACCGTCTCCTCCAGCTCGCCGGGCGCGAAGTCCGGCGCGACCTTGAGCAGCACCGGCTGGCCGGGCTGCGCGGCTTGCACGCAGCGGCGCACAAGCGACTGCACCAGCTCCGGTTTTTGCAGCGCGCGCAAGTCCGGCGTGTTCGGGGAGCTGAGGTTGATGGCGATGTAGTCGGCGAGCGGCGCCAGCGTGTGGATGGCGCGCTCGTAGTCGGCGGCCGCATCTTCGTTGGGCGTGAGCTTGTTCTTGCCGACGTTGACGCCGACCGGGATGCCGACACGGCCGGCAGCGGCGAGGTTCGCGACGACGGCGTCTGCGCCCAAGCTATTGAAACCCATGCGGTTGATGACGGCTTCGTCCGGCTGCAGCCGGAACATGCGCGGCAGCGGGTTGCCGTCCTGCGGCACGGGCGTCACGGTGCCAATCTCGCAGAAGCCGAAACCCAGGCTGCGCCAGGCCGACACGGCTTCGGCGTGCTTGTCCAGGCCGGCGCCGATGCCGACCGGGTTGCGGAAGTGCAGGCCGAGGACGGTGCTCTGCAGCCGCGGATCGTCCACGTTCAGCAACCGTTCCGCGAGGTGCGTGCCAATGCGCCAATGGCCAAGGCGTTCCAGCACGGCGCGGTGCGCGGTTTCGGCGTCGCGCAGGAAGAGCAGGGGGCGCAGGACTTCGCGGTACAGCATGGCGGTCTCCGGGGGCCGAAGTATGGGACGGCGATGCAGCGGGTGCAAACTCGCGGCGGTCCAGGTAAGCTCCTGCCGCCGCGTGGATCGCGGGTTCCGGAGCCTCATGACCGCACCTGCAAAGACCTGGGCCGTCGTCACCGGCGCATCGAGTGGCCTGGGCGTCGAGTTCGCCCGCAAGCTCGCCGCGCGCGGGCACAACCTCGTGCTGACCGCGCGCCGGCTCGACCGCCTGACCGCGCTCGCCGACGAGCTGCGCGGCGGCCACCATGTCGATGTGCACGTCGTCCAGCTCGATCTCGCGGAGCCCGGCGCGCCAGAAGTGCTGCTCGAGCGCGCGACCGCCAATGGGCGCCGCGTCCATGTGCTCATCAGCAATGCGGGTTTCGGGCAGTTCGGCCAGTTCCTCGACACGCCGCTGCAGCGCCACGCCGACGTCCTGCGCCTGAACGCCGCGACCCTGACCGAGCTGAGCTGGCACTTCGCGCGCCACATGCGCGAGCACGGCGAGCCGTCGCACATCCTGCACGTCGCGTCGATAGGCGCCTTCCAGCCGGTGCCGGGCATGGCCGTCTACGCGGCAGCCAAGAGCTACGTTCGCAACTTCTCGGAAGCATTGGCATTTGAATTGCGATCCTCGGCCGTGCGCGTCACCTGCCTGTGCCCCGGCGGCACGACCACCGAGTTCACCGAAGTCGCCGGCGTGGAGCTCAACAACCTCGCGCGCGGCACCATGATGACCGCCGCCGCCGTCGCCGGCATCGGCCTGGACGCGCTCTTCGCCGGCACGCCGGACGTCACGAGCGGCCTGGTCAACAAGCTGAGCGGCCTGCTGGTCCGCTTCGCGCCGCGGTCGCTGGCGACCCGCATCGCCGCCGCCGCCATGGCGGGCCCCTCTCGCCTCGAACGCCCCGCGGCCTAGCCATGCGATCCTACCGCCGCGCCGCGTTCCTGGCCTCGCTGTTCCTGCTGATGCCGGCGGTGCTGCTCATCGTCGTCGGCATCCTCGTGCTCGCCTTCCAGCGCGCCGCCATCGACATCACGTTCGGCGTGCTCATCCTGTGTTTCTGCGCGTTCCTGCTGGCCGGCACGTTCCAGTTGACGCTGACCTTGAAGCGCGAAGCGGACGTCGCGCGGCTGCAGAACGACTTCTTGTCCAAGGTCAGCCATGACTTCCGCACGCCGCTGACGTCGATCCGCATGTTCGTCGAGACGCTGCGCGAAGGCCGGCTGCAGGACGAGGTGCGGCGCGAGCGCGTGCTGTCGCTGCTGAGCCAGGAGACCGAGAGGCTCAACCAACTCATCAATCGTCTTCTGGAATTCGCGCGCTTCGAGGCCGGCAAGATGCGCTACGAGCTGACGCCGCTGGCGCCGGGCGACGTCGTGCGCAGCGTGATGGAGCGGTTCGAGGCGCGCACGCTGGCGCCCGGGGTGGAGCTGACGGTCGACATCGAGCCGGACCTGCCGCAGGTGCGCGCCGACGCCGAGGCGTTGGGCGAAGCGCTGCAGAACCTCGTCGACAATGCCTTCAAATACACGGGGTCCGAGAAGCGCATCGCGGTGCGGGTCGCGCGCGAGGGCAAGGACGTCGCCATCAGCGTCGCGGACAATGGCCCGGGCATCCCGCGCAGTGAACACCGGCGCATCTTCGA
>CAIXAA010000003.1 GCA_903917305.1 uncultured Myxococcales bacterium
CGGTAGCCGCCGGCCTCGAGCGTGCGCAGGTCGCGGGCCAGCGTATCGAGCGCGCACGACACATAGACGATGTGCGCGGGACCGGACTGCGCCGCCTGCTCGCACAGCTCGCGCGCCCCGGGCCGACCCGGATCGAGCAGCCACAGCTCGTCCTTCTGCGGCGGCTCCGCCAGGTGGGCGGCATCGCCGCAGAAGAAGTTGAGCCGCGTTCCCTGCGCCTGCGCCGGACCGCTGAGCGAGACGCGGGCGCGAACCACTGCCGCTTCATTGACTTCCACGCTGCGCACGTCCGGCACGTGGCCCAGCAGCAGCGCCGTCAGGTTGCCCGAACCGGCGTAGAACTCCTGCACGCGCGACAAGCGGCCCGCTTGTTCCAGCGCCTTGGCGACCGCTTCGCGAATCGCCCGGTTCGCATCCGCGGACGCCTGACAGAACCCTTCGGCATCGCAGCGGATGGCCAGCGCTCCGGCGGTCTCGGCAAGCGTCACTTCGTGGGCGCCCCACGCGTCATGCCACGCACCGAGCCGCAGCTCCACGCCAACAAGTCCAGTCTCTTCAGCCAGATCGCGGGCCAGCAGGCGCGGCGCACCCGGCAGCGGCCGCGCGTGCAGCGAGGCGATCGCCCCTTCGACGCCGCACACGGCGTAGATTTCTCCTTCCGCTACGCTGGTTTGCAGGGCGCGCTGCAGGCGGGGCAGCAGCGCTTCCAGCGCCGGCTCCAGGGTCGGGCACGCCAGCGTCGCCGCCACCGCATCGCTCTCGCGCAGCATCATGCCGAGCACCAGCTTGCCGTTCTGCCGCCGCACGTGCAGCCGCACGCGCCGCCGGTGGCCATACGCCGCCGTGCGGTGATCCGCCGTGATGTCGCAGGGGTTCTTGCCGATGGCCCGCTGCGCCAGCGTCGCCTTCTCCTGCCGCTGCAGCGCCAGGTCGACGTGCTGCCATACGCAACCGCCGCAAAGTCCTGCCACTTCGCAGCGCGGCGCCGTGCGGTGCGGCGACGGCACGGTCAGTTGGACGATCCGCCCGCGCAGCACGCCGCGCTGCTTGTGGGTCGGCACGATCGTCGCCTCGTCGCCCGGCACGCCGCCGGCGATCAACACGACTTCCCCGGTCTCCAGCCGCGCGACGCCGTCGCCGCGCCCGCCAAGGGCCGTGACAAGCACGTCCAGAGGGGCGGCGGGGCTGGCCGGACGTTGCGGCGAAGTGCGCACTCGCGAAGGTACTTGACGTTTCATGGGCCCAATCACTAGCCTCCGCGCGTTGCGGCGTCCCTGCGCGCTCCACCAAGACTCAACAAGCTACCGCGCCCTGCGGACGATAGCCCGATCGCATCCTAGAGGCATCACAATGCGTTTGACCGTCCTTGTCACGTCGTTCCTGGCCTTCGCGGCGCTTGTCCTCAGCGGTTGCGGCACCACCACCGGCGGCGGCGCCGTCGCCACGCCGTGCACGCCTTCGGGAGCCTGCCCGGGCAACCTCATCTGCATCAACAGCTTTTGCGTGGTCAACCAGGGCAATCCCTTTGACACCGCGTCCGCCGGGACCGACGTCGCGGCTCAGCCCGACACGACGTCGAGCCCTGATCTGCCCAAGGTCGTGCCCGACGTTCCCATCACGGTGAAGGACACGTACGTCGCGCCCGACGTGCCGCCGGCCGACGTCTACACGCCGCCCGCCGACATCAGCACCAAGCCCGATCTGCCCGCCGCCGGCCCGATGACGATCTCCGAGATCCAGTCCGGATCCGCGAGCGTCACCTGCGCCAACAGCAGCGGCACGACGACCACCTTCGCCGGCGTGCAGTTGGAGCCCTCGGTCGTCGTCGGCCCGAGCTTCACCATCGGCACCACCACGAAATCCCAAGGCTTCTTCGTCGCGCCCGCCTCCGGCTCCATGGACGGCACCAACGCCGGCATCCAGATCGTGGTCTACAACGGCACCGTCGTCGTGAACCCGGGCGACGTCGTGTCGATCACCGGTGATGTCAAGGAGTTCTACTGCATGACCGAGATCGCCGCCGACGCCGCCAACGTCCAGGTGACCGGCAAGGTCGCGCCGCCCATCCCGGCGCAGGTGCAGGTCGGCTTGCTCGGGCCGAATTCGGCCGAGCCGTTTGAGGACGAACTGATCCAACTGAGCGACGTCTATGTCGTTTCGCCGAACACCACCGGCACCGACGGCAAGACCCACGGCGAGTGCAGCATCGGCGCCTCGTCCGGCACCGCCGTGCTCTTCTTCGCGCCCGGCCTGAGCTTCACGCAGAAGGACGCGGCCAGCGGTCAGATCGTCACCAAGTTCACGGCCGGCCAGCACTTCACCAGCCTGACGGGCATCCTCACCTACAGCTTTGGCGAGTGGCTGCTCAAGCCGCGCACCGATGCCGATATCGTGAATTGATGCGCGAGGTTCGCCTCGAATGGCCGCAGCGCCCCCTGGCGCCGCCGCCGCCGCTGCCGCGCGACCTGCAGCCCGGTCTGCAGCTGCCTGGCGCGCCGTTGGCGGGCGGCTCGGTGCGGCTCGTGCGCGGCGAAGCGCTGGCCGTCGCCGATCGGCTGCTGGGCGAAGGCCTGGCCGGTCAGATCGATCTCGTGCACCTGGATCCGCCGTTTGGCAGCGAGGCGAACTACGCCCGGGCGCGCACGCTGCAGATTGGCAGTCAAAACATCGACATCGAGCTGGATGCCTACGGCGACACCGACGGTGGCGATCTGGCGGGCTACCTCGAGACGCTCTACCCGGTCCTGCACCGCGCGTGGCAGCTGCTGAGCGAGCGCGGCTCGATCTACGTGCACCTCGACTTCCGCCGCGGGCCGTATGTCCGCATGCTGCTGGATGAAATCTTCGGCGCGGACAACCTCGTCAACGAGATCATCTGGGCGTACGGGCTGGGAGGCTCGGCGCGCGGCCGCTTCCAGCGCAAGCACGACGTGCTGTACTTCTACGCCCGCGACAAGAAGAAGATGTGGTTTCAGGCGCCTCGCGAGGAGGCGACGTCCTCGCTGCTGCGCGGCCAGCCCAAGCAGGCCACCGACATCTGGCGCACGCCGGATCGCGAAGACGAGACGCGGATCGAGCGCGCCTGGCCCGATGCCCTGGTCGACAAGACGCTGTCCAACCGCGACCCGGAGCGCACCGGCTACCCGACGCAGAAGCCCCTCGCGCTGGCGCTGCGCATGGTGCAGGCGTCGCTGCCCCCGGGCGGCATGCTGCTGGACTCGATGGCAGGTTCGGGCACGGCAGGCGTGGCGGCGGCGCTGCTGGGGCAGCGGGCGACGCTGGGCGATCGCAGTGACGTGGCGATCGACTGCGCGCGCGGCCGTGCCGTGGCGGCAGGCGCTGCGGTGCGCTGCGAGGCCATCGGGCTGCAAGGCCTGCTCGCGCCGCTGCCGGGTCCGCCGCCGGCGCGTCGCGAGGGGCCGATCGTCGCGCTCGGCGAGCTGCGCCTGCCTTGGCAAGAGGGCGCCCAGCCTGTGCTTTCTTCGCACAACGGCCGCTGCGGTGGCGACCTGCTCAGCGCCTGGGGCGTCGGCGTGCGCGGCACGGACGGCAGCTTCGCGGTCGTGGGCTGGTGGGACGGCGGCGCGCAGCGAACGCGGCCCAACGTGCCGCCAAGCTTGACGCTGCCTGACGCCGCCTTGGCGCAAGAGCCCTTGTTCTGGCTGGGGTTCGATGTGCTGGGCCGCGGCTGGTATGCGCCGCTGGCCTAGACGCTGCCAGGCGTCACGGCGCAGCCGCGGCGCCGAGCCTGGCGGCCCAACCGGCAGCAA
Source organism: uncultured Myxococcales bacterium (assembly GCA_903917305.1). Lineage (GTDB taxonomy): Bacteria > Myxococcota_A > UBA9042 > UBA9042 > UBA9042 > CAIXAA01. The sequence goes on from CAIXAA010000003.1 coordinate 3,771, forward strand.
ATGCGCGAATGTGGAGTCGTTCTTGCGCGGGCGCTAGGAAGCGTCGCCGCTGGCCGGCGTCTTGCCGACCGCCTCGAGCAGCCGCATCAACGGCGCGGTCTGATCCTCGAAAGCCTTGCGATCATGCGGCGCCACGGGCGTGTCGCTGACGTCGGACAGGCTCTCCGGGTCGAGGTAGCGGCCGTTGTGCTTGACGCCCAGGTGCAGGTGCGGCCCGGTCGAGCGGCCCGTGCTGCCGACGTAGCCGATGACTTCGCCCTTCGCCACCGGCTCGCCGGTCTTGAGGCCCGGTGCGAACTTCTGCAAGTGCATGTACTCGCTGGCGTAACCATCGGCATGCCGCACGCGCACCATGTTGCCCGCTGCGCCCGCGCGCCCCGCCGAGACCAGGTGCCCGTCCGCCGCCGACCACACCGGCGTGCCGCGCGGCGCACCGAAATCGAGGCCTTCGTGCGCCTGCATGCGGTGGAGGATCGGGTGCAAGCGCATCCCGAAGCCCGAGGTCGCGTGGCCGATGCGCAGCGGCTGGCGCAGGAACAGCGGCTCCAGGGCCTGGCCGTCCGGCGCGTACCACGAGCCGGCGCCGTGTCCCTTGTCGAAGAACAGCGCCACGGTGTTCTGGCCCTGCGAGCGAACCTCGATCGCGGCGACCGACTGGTAGCGCACCAAGGTGTCGCCATCCATCAGCTTGTCCATGACGAGGCGCAGTTCATCGCCGGTGCGCAGCTCCAGCGGGGCGAGCAGGCGCTCGGTCAGGACCGGTTGCACGAGCTCGACCAGGCCTTCGCCTTCGCCGCAGCGGCGCAGCGATTGCTCGAGGGTGCCGACGATGCCGCAGCGCAGCGCCTGCCGGGCGATCGTGCCGGGGAGCCCACCTTCGCTGGCCACGAAAGTGCCGTCGTCGTCGCGCGAAATCGTCAGGCCGTCGCCATGCGGCGGTGCCACGACCAGCTGCTGCAGCGCGCCGGAGTCCATCACGCCCGCCGACGTGAACTGGCCCCACAGCCGCCAGCCGGCCTGCATCTTGCTGGCGTCATGCAAAGTCTCGTACGCCTTGATGATGTCCTTGGAGGTCGCCGGCGTGATGAACAGGTGCGCCAGCGCCAGGCTGAGGCTCTCGCCGGGCTGCACGACATAGGATCGCGTGATCGCCGTCTTGGCCTGCGGCGAGCCGACCGTGGCCGACACGCGGGCGACCATCGGCGCGCCGGCATGGGCCGCGCCTTGCACCGCGTCGCTGCGGCTGCCGGCACCGTTGGACGCTTCGGCGTTGGCCGGCAGGCGCGAGGCTTCGTGCATCGCGCTCAGCCGCTCGAGCGGCGCCATGGGGGCGAGATCCGGTGTCGAATGGAACAAGGACCAGCCGTTCGCCAGCAGCACGCCCGCAACCACCGCCGCTGCGCCCAAGGAGGGCAGCATGGCTCCGCGGTCATGAACTGTGCCGATTCGCTTGAGCGCCATGGACATCCGATTTGGGGAGAAGAGAGTGCCGCGCGGACCTTGTCATGGCCAAGCCCGGGCTGTCAACCTTGGAGTGGCCGGAGCGCGGGTTGCCTGCGGCACGCCGGACGACCTTGAGTTGCACGGCGCACAAGCGTACACTTCCGCCGCCCTGAGGTTGGCCCGTGCAGCTCCGCGTCTACAACACCTTGACCCGCCAGAAAGAGACCTTGCAGCCGCTCGTCCCCGGCAAGGTTGGCATGTACGTGTGCGGTGTGACGGTCTACGACGACTGCCACGTCGGCCATGCGCGCGTTTGCGTCGTATTTGACGTCGTGCAGCGCGTCATCCGCAAGTTCGGCTACGATCTCAAGTACGTCCGCAACTTCACCGACGTCGATGACAAGATCATCGCGCGCGCCATCAAGAACGGCGAGACCACGCAGGCGCTGACCGAGCGCTACATCGCGTCGTTCTACCGCGACATGGACGCGCTTGATTGCCAGCGGCCTGACGTGGAGCCGCGCGTCACGACGCACATGGCCGAGATCATTGAGATGGTCCAGCGGATCATTGGGCGCGGCCACGCCTACACGGTACCGGGCGAGCACGACGCAACTGCGCAAGATGTCTACTTCTGGGTCGCCTCCTTCGCCGATTACGGCTGCTTGTCGGGGCGCGCGCAGGAAGACAACGCGGACGGTGCGTCGGAGCGCGTGAACTTCGACACCCGCAAGCGCGATCAGCGCGACTTCGCACTGTGGAAGTCGGCCAAACCCGGTGAACCGTCATGGGATTCGCCGTGGGGGCAGGGCCGTCCGGGCTGGCACATCGAGTGCTCGGCGATGGCGGAGAAGCACCTCGGCGCCACCTTCGATCTGCACGGCGGCGGCAAGGACCTGATCTTCCCGCACCACGAGAACGAGATCGCCCAGGCGCGCTGCGCCAGCGAAGGTGCGTTCGCCAAGACCTGGTTGCACAACGGCTTTGTCACGATCGACGCCGAGAAGATGGCCAAGTCGACCGGCAACTTCTTCACGATCCGCGACGTGCTGGCGCGTTTCGAGCCGCAGGTGCTGCGCTACTTCCTGCTGACGGCCCACTACCTGAATCCGTTGAACTTCTCCGAGAAGATCATGGAGGAGGCGAACCGGCGCGTGCTGGCGATCTACGAGAAGCTGGCGCTGGCCGACGCGCTGCTGGCCAGGCTGGCGCCCGAGGCGCTGACGCCCAAGGCGCTGGGCGCGGTTCCCGACGTGCTGCAAGCGGCGCGCACGGAGCTGATGGACGCGCTGGCCGACGATTTCAATACGCCCAAGGCCTTGGCCGCGCTGAGCGAGCCGATGCGCCTGCTGGGTGCCGCGCTCGACAAGCCCAAGGGCCAGCAAGCGTTCATCGCCCATGCCCGCGCCTTTGTCGCGGAAGCTGGCGACTTGCTTGGTTTGTTTCAGCATCCGCCGGCGGAGACGGCCGAGCGCATCCTGACGACGGCGCGCGATCAGCTGTTTCCCGCGGGCAGCGAGAAGCTGGCCTGGGTGGAGCGCCTCGTGCAAGAACGTCTGGTTGCGCGTGCCGAGAAGGATTGGACGCGGGCCGACGCGCTGCGCGCCGAGCTGGCGCAAGGCGGCGTGGAGCTGCGCGACGGCCGTGAAGGCAC
>CAIXAA010000004.1 GCA_903917305.1 uncultured Myxococcales bacterium
CAGGAGGCGCTCTGGCAGCGGCTCATCGCGGAGCACGACCTGACCATCAAGTACCCGTCGCGGCTCGCGCAGCGCCTCCAAGCGGTCGCGCACGGCCGCACGCGCCACGGGCAGATGCGCGAGGACGATGACATCGTCAAGCTTGCGGCCCTGGCCCGCGAGGCGCGTGTCGCGGCAAATGCCATGGATTTCGATGACCTCATCGTGAACTCCTGCGACCTCCTGGCGCGCCAGCCGCTGCAGGAGCCGCCGGAGTGGGTCATCGTCGACGAGTTCCAGGACTGCGAGCCGCGCGAGCTGGAGCTGCTGCGCCGCCTGCGCGGCCCGACCACGAAGCTGTTCGCCGTGGGGGATCCGCATCAGGTCATCTACGCCTGGCGCGGCTCGACGCCGGCGCTGTTCGAGAAGGTGCAGCGCGCGTTTGACTGCACGACGCTGACGCTGCCGGTCAACTACCGGTCCACGCACGCGATTCTTGGTGCGGCGCGGGCGGTGCTCGGCTTGCAGGCGCAGACAGGGGGGACGCTGCTCGGCTCGCGGGGCGACGGCGAGCCGGTCCTGATCCGCCGGCATCACAACCCCGCGATTGAAGGCATGTATCTGGCGCAGCGCATCGCGACGCTGCACGCCGCCGGTGTGCCGTACAGCGAGGTGGCGATCCTCTACCGCACGCGCCGCCAGGGCGGCCCGCTGAGGGAAGCGCTTGATCATGCGAAGATTCCCTGCCAGGAGTCGGCGCGCGCAGAAGCCAAGGACGAGCCGGCGGTGGCCTGGCTGCTGGACCTGCTGCACGCCGCCTTCCACGCCGACGACACGGGGCCGCTGCGCGCCGCGCTGACGCACGCCCAGTACGGAGTCCTGCCTGCGCGTCTTTGGAACCAGCGGTCTTTTCGGACGTTTTGCGACCGGCAGGCGATGTCGGGCCGGGCCGCCGCGCACGCGTTCCTGGCCCAGATCCGCGACGCTTCGAAGCAGCCGCGGGCCAGGCGTGACGTCGCGGATGCCATCGCGGTGTGTGACCTGTTGGCGGGACTGGACGGCTGGTTGTCCATGCACGGCGCGGACTTGCAGCTGGACGAAGCGCTCGCGAACCACCTGCAGCTGACCGACCGCCTGCGGCCGACGTCCGCGAGCCATGGCGCCGATCTGGCGCTCGCGAAACGTTTGCTCAAGGCTTTGTTGGGGTTTGCGCGTGTGGCCCAGCCGGACCTCGTGACAGGTCTGCGCGCGGCCTTGGCGCAGGCGGCGCTCGGCGGCCTGCTAGGTCTGGCGGAGACGCTGGATCCCCAGGCCGACGCGGTGCGCCTGATGACGCTGCATGCCGCGAAAGGCCTCGAATTCCGTCATGTCTTCATCAGCGGCGCGAACCACGGCTTGTTGCCGCTCGCCCGCGCCTGGGGCGACGCGGATGCCGAAGCGGAGGAGCGGCGCCTGCTGTTCGTCGGCATGACGCGGGCCCGCGATGGCCTGGAGTTGTCGGTGCACACGCAACCAGCGCACGCCACGGCACAGCCGACGGCTTGCGGGTATTTGTACGCGATTCCGGCTGGTTTCGTGCGGTGGATTGAGAATGCTGATGTTGCAGCCGCCGGAGCCGGAGCCGGAACCGGAGCCGGAGCCGGAACCAGAGCCGGAGCCGGAACCGGAGCCGGAGCCGGAACCGGAGCCGGAGCCGGAACCGGAACCGGAACCGGAACCGGAACCGGAACCGGAACCGGAGTAGGGACCGGAACCGGCGAAAGCAGCTTCCAACCCGAGCAGCCCGTCAAGCACCCGCGCTACGGCCCAGGCCGCGTGCTGCGCACCGAGGACGGCCTCGTCCACGTCGCCTTCGAGAAGTTCGGCGAGCGCTCCTTCCCGGAGCGCCTGTGCCCGCTCGCCCCCGCGTGACCCAAGCCGCTAGCGATGACGGGTCACGACGTCCTGCACGAGGTCCTCGGGCAGCCGCCCGGTCCGCTGGAACGCCCGCATGTGCAGGATCGGCTGCGACCCCAGGGCCGCCACCGCCTGCCCCGCCACCAGCGTCGCATCCACGCGCGGCCGCAACGCCGCGAGCTGCCTGGCGTCCGTGCCGGCGCTGAGCTGCACCGCTTCGAGCAAGGCATCGAGGTGGTTCATCTTCATGTACGGGCACGTCGCGCAGCCGCCCACGGTCGAGCAGCCTTCGCCGCTGGCAACGCCGGGCACGATGCCCAAGCCGCTGTCCGGCGCCTGCGCGATGGCCTCGCTCGCCACGGGAAAGATGATCTCGACGCTGGGGCCTGCGCTGGGCAGCTCCGCTTGCACGGCACGGACAATCGACGTGATCATGCCGGCTTCCGTCCCAAGGACGAAGGACAGCCGGGACTTGTCGCCCGCCGCGACCGCCGCGCGAACCTTGGCCGTGATGAAGTCCAGGATGTTGGACGTCGATCCGACCACGCCGCGCCCTTCGCGTGCGGCCTCCGCGGCGAGTTCGAACATCTCTCCGGGCACTTCGAAGTGGGCCGTCAAGAACGCGTGGCCATAGTCGCGCCGGACCTTGGCGACGACTTCGGCACCAAAAAGGTGATGGACGATGCACGTACCCTGCGAAAACGTGTGTAAACGCGAGCGCAACCCGGCCAGCGAGGCGCGGTCGTGGTCGGGATGCAGGGCGCGGATGTCCGACTCGGGTCCGGCAAGGTAGGCGTCGAACAAGCTCTGGAGGTTCGCGCCCATGTAGGTGTCCGGACCGAACCAGATGTGCAGATCCGGCACCTGCGCAGCGGCTTGCAGCAAGGTCGGCACGACGTTGGACGAAGTGCACGTGATCGTGGGAACCAAGGCGTGCGCCTGCGCTTTGATGCGCAGGCTCGTGTTGATGTAGATGACGTGCAGCGAACGCGGCGTCGCGGCTGCCTGGCGCAGGTACGCCGCGTACGCAGGCGCCTCGGCAGCCTCCGCCAGGGAGCAGCCGATGGCCTTGGGCGACAGCCGCAGCACGTCCACGTTGGCGAAGCCGGCATGATCCAAGACGGCGCGCACGTTCTCGCTCATGAAGTCGACGCCCGCCACGCACACGGCACGCACGCCCGCGCGCGCCATCGCGACGGCACGATCCGCCATGACCAGCGAGTCCGCGATGTGGATGTGCGGCCAGGTGCACGCGGAAAGCACGCCCTGCAACTGGGGATCCATGTAGAAGTGCGCCACCACGCCGACATTGTGCTGCGCCAGCAGGGCGTC
>CAIXAA010000005.1 GCA_903917305.1 uncultured Myxococcales bacterium
CGCCTGGCGTCATCGACAGGCTCGTTCCCTTGGAGATCAGCACGGTTCCGTCATAGAGCGTGCGCCCGGCGCTTCCCGGCGGCGCAGCGACCACCACATACAAACGTCCGACATCATTGGCAAACGACTCCACGGCGGGCTCGGTCGCCGGCGCCAGGGTGTCGATCGTCGGCCGCAGCAGCGGCAACAGCGCGCCAACCTTGAGGAACAACGGCACCTGCGTCACCGGCAGGTCGACCGCAATCACCGTCGCGGCGTCCGGCAGGCCGACCGTCTGGTGCGTCCACCAGTCCATCCAGAGCCCCGGCGGCAGGAAGACTTCACGCTTTCCGCCGGGTTGCACGATCGGCGCCACCAGCAGCGCATCGCCCAGGTAGTACTCGTCCGCTTCGTGCGCCTGCAGGCGCGGGTCCGCGGCCAGCTCCGGGTGCACGAGCCCGATGGCGCGCACGGGACCAAGCCCCTTGAACTCATGGGCTTCTGTCGCAGCGGTATACAGATAAGGGAACAGCCGCGTATGCAGGCGGATCAGCACGCGCGAGGCGTCGAGCGTCTCCTGGTCGAACTGGCTGTCGCCGTACTTCGCGAAATCCCATGGATTATGCTGGTCGCCGCCGCCGATCTGCAGGATGCCCGACAACGCCGTGTGGCCCAGCCAGCGCAGGAACAGCTCCTTGGGCGCGCGGTTGTGCTTGTAGCCACCTGTGTCGGCGCCGAACAGCGGATAGCCGGCGGTCGGCAGGCTCATCGCCGCGCTCACGCTCGCCGGCAAGCCGCCGGTGTGGCAGACACCCTTGTCGTCGCACTCCTTGAAATGCGCCCAGTTGGCGCAGAGATCGCCCGGCCAGATGATGGATGTGTAGATCTGGTCGCCGTAGGTGCCGCCGCGACAGAGCAGAAACCCGCCTTCTTTCGGCAGGCTCTCCGCATACGGCCGGTGGTAGAACGGCGCGTAGCCGTGGTGCATGGTGCGCTCGTCGCTGCCGTCGAAGAAGTGGAAGTGCGTCCGAGCTGTCGCCAGCCCGATCTGCATGTCCTCGCCATAGTCGAGCTTCCAGCCCTCGACGCCTGCGTCGGCCGCCGGTTTGATCAAGGACTTCCAGAACTCAAGCGCGTCGGGGTTCGTCAGGTCCAGCGGCGCACCCCACTGCGACAGCTTCGTTTCCTTGTCACCAAGCGGAGTTTGCGCGAAGTAGCCCTTTGCGGCGGCTTGGTCGTGCTGCTTCGCCTTCGGGTTGCTCGGTCCCGGGTCGAGGTAGGGCGTCGACCACTCGCCCATGCGCATGCCGGCAGCATGGATCGCGTCGATCAAGGCCTTGGGATCTGGGAACTTCTTCGGATCGAAGCCGAAATCGTTCACCGCGACGTCGAACGGTCGGTCGAGCCACATGCCGCTGAGCGCGAGATCGTTCTTGCGAATTTGCTGCAGATCGTCAAGGACTTCCGCCGTGTCCTTGTTCTCGTTGCGCCAGATGAGCGAGCCGAACGCCCAACGCGCGGGCAGCACCGGCGCGCCGGTCAACCTCGTGTAAAGCGGGGTGATCTCGATCGGTTTCTCGGCAGCGAGCAGGTAGAAGCGCAGGGCCGCCGTGTCGAACAGCGCCTCGACTTCGTCGTCCTTGGCAGCGGCCACGTCGAACAGCGCCGGGCGGCGGCTCTGCACGAACAAGCCCCAGCCCCGCGTGCCGATGAGCAGGGGAACGACGACATGCGCCTCGTTGTAATTGCTGTCGATTCCGAAATCGACCTCGATCTGCATCGGCCGCACCTTGCCGCGGTGCTGAGGCGTGTCGAAGTACTCGCCAAGGCCGTAAAACCTTTCCGCTTTGTCGACTGCGAGCCGCAGACCCGTCAGGACGACGGACGGCGACA
>CAIXAA010000006.1 GCA_903917305.1 uncultured Myxococcales bacterium
GGCTCCGGCGGCGGTGGCACGCCAGGCAGCGGCGGCTTGGGCGGCACGTCCGGCGTGGCGATCTACAACGGCGTCAACGGCATCTACGCCACCGGCACCAACCAGTACGGCGCCGGCGGCGGCGGCGGCTCGATCGGCTACGGTGCGGCGGGCGACCTCGCGGTGCTCACCACCTTCACGACGGGCTCCTCCGGCGGTGGCGGCGGCGGTCGCTGCGGCGTGGCCGGCGCGGTGGAAGGCGGCGGCGGCGGCGGCTCCGGCGGCGCGCTGCGCATCGCATCCCCGGTCTCCATCACCCTCACCGCGACCGGCCGCATCCTGGCCAGCGGCGGTGCGGGCGGCAACGGCGGCGCCAACGCTTCGGGCGGCGGCGGCGGCGGCTCCGGCGGCGTGGTGTGGTTCGCGTCGCCCATCGTCTCGGCCGCGGCGGGCTCGCAGGTCACGACGGCCGGCGGCATCGGCGGCACGGGCACCGGTGGCGGCGGCGCGGGTGGCGCGGGCGGTCTGGGCCGCATCCGCGTGTCGTTCACCGCCGCATCGTCCAGCCTGGCCGGCACCATGAACCCGCCTTTCGCCGCTGGCAACAACACGGCAGGCCACGTCTACGCCAGCGTTTGGCCCGACTAGCCGACCTGCGGCGGGTCTGCGTGCTTCCCGTCGTCACGGCGCAGCTGCGCCGGGAGTTGCTCCATGCCCGATTTCGCCCCCGCCATGCCCCACGGCCCCATCACCGAGGTCTTCCCGGATGTCTTCCTGGTGACGGGCAGCTTCCGCTTCGCACCCGGCCTGACCATCACGCGCAACATGACCATCGTGCGCGAAGGCCGCGAGCTGACGATCGTGAACACCGTGCGCCTGAGTCCCGAAGGCGAAGCCGAGCTCGCGCGCCTGGGCGACGTCAAGCACGTCATGCGCCTGGGCGCCTTCCACGGCTTGGATGATCCGTACTACGTGGCGCGCTACAAGCCGGCGTTCTGGGCGCCGCCGGGCACCAGGCACCACGGCGACCTGCCGCACGATCGCGATCTGCTACCGGGCAACTCGCCGATGGATGACCTGTGCGTGTTCGGCTTCGCCGCCGGCCGCCAGCCGGAGGTCGCGCTGATCCTCGAGCGCGAGGGCGGCATCCTGCTGACCTGCGATGCCTTCCAGAACTGGACGACGCTGGAAGGATGCTCCTTCCTCGGCAAGATCATGATGAAAATGATGGGCTTTGGTCCGCTGCACATCGGCACGCCCTGGCTCAAGGCCATGGGCTCCGGCGTGCGCGCCGACTTCGAGCGCCTCGCGGAGCGCCAGTTCGTGCACCTGATTCCCGGTCACGGCACGGTGCTCAAGGACACGGCCAAGGAAGGCCTGCGCATCGCCATGGCCCGGTGTCTCAAGTAATCAGGCCGGGCGGCCAAAGCGCTGGTAGGTCTCGACCGACTTGAAGCGGTCCTTGATGCCCAGCTTTTCCTCTTTGCGCATCACCCGCTTCAAGAGCCGGCCCATGCGCAGCGCGTGCGACTCCTCCTTGTAGAAGGTGTCCCACGCCCAGTGGTACATCTCCTCCAGCTTTTCCGGAGACATCTTCGCGGGTTTGAACACCGTCTGGCCGCAGGTGTACTTCGTCCAGTCCTTGGTCGTGATGCGCCCCTGCTTGTCCATGTCGTCGAAGCTGCGGGTGTGCGGGAACGGCGTGAGGATCGTGAACTCGGCGAGATCCAGCTTGACCTCCAACAGGAAGTCCATCAAACGCTTGATGTAGTCCTCGTCGTGCTCGTCCAGGCCCAGCAGGATCGTGCCCTCCACGGCGATGCCGTGGTCGCGGTAGCGCTGGATGCGGTTGCGGATGTAGTCCGACGTGTCGAACACCGCCTGGTAGATGTACCACGCGCCGGCTTTCGCAGCGGCTTCCAGGACTTCGTCGTCGTCCTCGATGGGGTGGCTGATGATGGAGCGCTGCAGGGGCTCCAAGGCCTTGAACAGGTCCAGCTCCCACTGCTTGTTCTGCGCCAGCGAATTATCGACCAAGAACAGGCGGTTGTTCGGGATCGACTCGATCTCCGCCACGACCTCGTCGATCGGGCGCGGCCGGAACTTGCGGCCGCCGAGGTAGCGCACGCAGCACGGGTAGCAGTTGAAGCGGCAGCCGCGCGAAGCGTGGACCAGGTCCACCATCTGCACGCCACGGTAATTGTAGAGGTTTCGCTTGAGGATGTCGCGGCGCGCCGTCTCGACGGTCTCCACCGGCGCCGGATTGTCCAGGTAGTCGTAGCGCGCCTTCATCTGGCCTTTCTGCAAATCTTCCAGGACTTGCGAGAAGCGGCCTTCGGCCTCGCCGAGGAACACGCTGTCGGCGTGCTCCTGCGTCTGGTCGGCGTGCAGCATCGTGCCGATGCCGCCGAAGATGACCGGAACGCCGCGGTCGCGAAAGCGGTCGCCGATCTCCCAGCCGCGCGGCGACTGGCAGGTGAGCATCATGGAAATGCACACGAGATCAACGTCTTCTTCGAAGTCGATCGGCTCCAGGTGCTCGTCGGTGAAGCGCAGATCGTGCTCTTCCGGGACGGTGGCGGCAAAGACCACCGGGCCGTGCGGCGGGAGGTGGAACTCGGTCTGGTGTTCGAGCTTGGGCCACTTGGGATAGATGAGGCGGATGCGCACGCTGGTCCTTCTGGCCGCGCGGCGCTGGACCGCGGGGGCTGGTGGCGCGCGACCGTCCGTGCGCCGGGGCGCGGTTTTCGCAGAACCTACGTCCAAGGTCCACTGTCTTTTTCAAGAAGCGTGTGGATCGGCGCCAGTGTGCGGCGGAAACAGCCGGCGATAGAAGCGGTCCAGCGGGTTTGAGCTGTAGCGCCGAAACAGGTACTTGCGGATGGTGAACTCCACCGCGAAACACACGCCGAGCGCGACGTAGGACAAAAGGCCGGCATACAGGGCCCACCATTGGCGCAGCGCGGGCGTGGCCAGCACGGCGCAAGTCGTGCCGTTGACGACGAAAAAGCCGATCCAGAACTGGGTGACGCGGCGGCAGTAGACGACCTCGGCGGCGCTGAGGTCATCGACTTGCAGGCGCGCGAAGCGCTCCACCATCGGCTGGGAGCCGCGCCGCAGCGTGAAGGCGAATTGCCCAAGCAGCATCGCGTTGACCAGCGCCGGATAGGCGAGCACGAAGCGCTCGTCGTCGGTCACCATCGCCAGCAGCATCAGCGCGGAGATCGCCAGCGGCATGCCCAGCGCCGCCTTGAACTGCTCGGGACGCCTGGCGATCGTCCGCACGATGCCCGGCAGCAGCAGCAGGATCACGAGGACGCCGAGGCCGCGCGTGCCCAGCTCGGAGCGGCCGAAGTACACCGCCAAGGGATAGCAAAGAAAGACAAGGGCTTGCAGGATGCCCCACAGCACCGCCCACGGAATCTGCGACGGGGAGGTCGTGCGCACCGGCTAGTTCTTGCCGAGCAGGACGGCATCGAGTGCCTGCATCACCGCTTTTCCGTTGGCAAATCGGTCGTCCGCCCTCTTGGCCATCATGCGGGCGATGATCGGCGCCAGCTCGGCCGGCAGATCCGGATTGAACGTGCGCGGATCGGGGACGGGCGAGACGGCGTGGGCGAGGAAGATGTTGCCCTCCGTGAAGGGCAAGCGCCC
>CAIXAA010000007.1 GCA_903917305.1 uncultured Myxococcales bacterium
CCGGGTCTGGCAAAGACCTTGCTGATCGCGACGTTGGCCGAGACGATGCAGCTCAAGTTCGGGCGCATCCAGTTCACGCCGGACCTGATGCCATCCGACGTCACGGGCATCGAAGTGCTGGAAGAGGAACGCGCAACCGGCCACCGCGCCTATCGTTTCCTCGAAGGCCCGATCTTCGCCAACATCCTGCTGGGCGACGAGATCAACCGCACGCCGCCCAAGACGCAGGCCGCGCTGCTGCAGGCGATGCAGGAGCGGCGCGTGACGGCCGGCGGCACGATGCACGTGCTCGAAGAGCCGTTCCTGGTGCTGGCGACGCAGAATCCGATCGAGCAGCACGGCACGTATCCGTTGCCCGAAGCGCAGTTGGACCGCTTCATGCTGGCGATCCACGTCGACTATCCGTCGCTCGACGAGGAGCTGGAGATTGTCCGGCGCACGACCGGCGGCGATCAGCAGACCATCGAGCCGGTGCTGACCCGGGCACAAGTGCTGCGAATCCAGGCACTTGTCCGCGCCGTGCCGATCGCCGAGCACGTGCTGCAGTACGCTGTGCGCCTCGTGCGCGCGACGCGGCCGGAGGATGCGGCGTGCCCGGCGACGCTGCGGCCGCTGCTGGCCTACGGTGCCAGTCCGCGCGCGTCGCAATGCCTGATCCTGGCAGCGAAAGCCCGCGCGGTGATGGCGGGCCGCACGACGCTGTCGCTCGACGACGTGCGCGCGCTGGCGGTGCCGACCATCGCGCACCGCGTGGTGCCGAGCTTCCGTGCCGAAGCCGAGGGCATGGACGGGCGCAAGCTGATCGAGCGCGTGCTGGCGGAAGTGCAGGTCTCGGCGGTGGGCTAGCGATGGTCGACAAGGGCGACGGCAAGGGACGCGGCAAGACGCAGTGGCTGCGCCTGACGGGTCAGGCCGGCTCCGACCGTTTGCGCGAACTGACGCGGGCGGGCGCCTCGGCGCTCAAGGTGCGCGCGGTGCCGTCGCGCGGCGTGCTGGAGCGGATGCCGGCGCCGCGCGGCCGCGACGCGCTGCACGAAAAAGCCCAACATTCCCAGCTATTCCACTGGTTCGGCGAGGAGAAGGCGGCGCGCCAGACGCTGGCGCAGCGCGCGACCGAAGTGCTGAGTGGCCTCGGGCCCTTGCAGCTGCCGACGCGCCAGGTCGACGACGGCCAGCCGGGCGGCCTGCACCGCTCGCTGCGGCGCGGCGGCGGCGTGGAGTTCAGCGAGCACAAGGAGTACACGCCGGGCGATGACCTCAAGCACATCGACTGGCGCGCCTACGCCCGGACGGATCGCTATTATATCAAGCGGTATGAGCAGGAGGTGCACTCCTCGCTGACGCTGGTGGTCGATGCCTCCGCGTCGATGGCGTTCGCGGACCTGCGCGGCGGCGACAAGTTCGACGCGGTGCGGTTGCTGCTGGCGACGCTGGGCCTGGTGCTGGTGCGGCAAGGCGATTCAGTCGGCCTCGTCATCATCGGCCGGCCGGAGCTGAACCTGCTGCCGGCCGGCGGCCTGCGACACTTCGCCAATATTGCCGAACGCTTGGAACATCTGGAGCCGACCGGCGCGGCGGGCCTCGATGCGCTGGGTCCGAGCAGCTGGCGCGGCGTGGACCGGCGCGGCATCGCGGTGGTGGCGTCGGACGTGCTGGCCCCGCCGGAGCTGGCCCTGGCGCCGCTTTTTGACTTGCGCCGCACGGGCTTGGATGTGCTGCTGCTGCACTGCCTGCATCCGCGCGAGCGCGACCTGGACTTTCGCGGGCCGACGCAGCTGCACTGCCAGGAGACCGACAACCGCCGCCTCGTCGATCCGCGCCTCATCAAGTCGACCTACGTCGAGCTCATGCGCGCCCACTGCGAGAAGCTGCGCACGGTCGCAACCCACGGCGGTCTCGGCTATTTGTCCGTGGACACGTCCATCGAACCGCGCGGCGTCATTCGCCAGATCCTGCGCGCCACGGCGCGCTTGCGGCGGCGCGGCCAGGTGCCGGTCGAAGCCGGCGCGTATGGCGAGGCCGCGTTCGACCCGGACATCCTGATGCTCGACGAGGCGCCGTGATCGAGTTCGGCAACCCATGGATGCTGCTCGGTTTGCTCGCGGCGCTCGTGCCGGTGGCGGTGCACCTGCTCGGCCGATCCAAGGCGCCGGTGGTGCACTTCTCGGCGCTGGCGTTCGTGCTGGCCGCGAACCCGCGCAAGGCGCGCGCGCTGCAAGTCAGCGAATGGCTTCTGGTTGCCCTGCGGTCGCTGGCCGTTGCCCTCGTGCCGCTGGCGCTGGCCAAGCCGATGCTACCGCTGCCCGGCGGCGGCGTCGGGCTCGAAGACGCGCAGGGCCAGGTGGCGCTGGTGCTGGTGCTGGACGACAGCATGTCGACGATGGCGCTCGGCCGCGGCGA
>CAIXAA010000008.1 GCA_903917305.1 uncultured Myxococcales bacterium
GCCGTGATTTCAGCGCGCAGTGCCGCCACATCCTCGTGCAGCGATGCCACCTGCTTCTGCGACGCCACACCGAGCGCAACCAACAGGTCCTCGCGCACGTCCGCCGGCAGCCTGAGCCACGACTCGACATCCGCCTTCAAGCCGACGCGCGCGCCGATGTTGCCAACCAGCGCCTCGAGCTTCTGCACGGCCTCGCCGCGCTCCTCCAGGACCTTGTCGCGCGCCACGGCCACGGTCTGCTGCACGGTCGATTGCGCCGTGTGCACCATGTCTTGCGCCTTCTTCTCGATGCCGCCCATGCGCTCCTGCGCCTCCGCGACGCGCGTGTGGAACTGCTCGCGCACATGGGCGCGCGCCGCCTCGACGCGCTGCACCACGGCCTCGCCGAGCATCTGGCGCGCCAGCCGCGTGGCGGGGTTTTGACGCATTGCATCCTCGTGCTGCACGTTCTTCACATCGACGGTGTCTTTCTGGCTCATCGGGTCCTCCTGGGTCTGGACGGAGCCGCCGATCCGAAGCAAGCGCTTCCGTGCGGTTCCGCGTCCGCCGGGCAGTGCCGGCATCGACAATCTCAAGATAACGCACCGCGTCATCCTGTCAAGATGATTTCTAACGCACTGCGTCAAAACGCACCCAGCGCGCCTCTGCAACACCTCTTGCCTCAGCGTGCATTCCTGCCCGCGTCACGCAAGCGCGGCGGGCGGCACGGCGACGTTGCGGCTTGCGGGCGGAAGGCTTCGCTGGTATGCACGCGGCGCCCGGGGCCACCTCGCCCTGCCCGGCCCTCACGGAGCCAACATGACGCAGCGACGCCAGAAGATCCTCGACCGCTTGACGGAGCTCAACGCGCAGGCGCTGGCCGGCGGCGGCGTCGAGCGCATGAAAAAGCAGCACGAAGCCGGGAAGTTGACGGCGCGCGAACGCATCGAGCTCCTGCTCGACCCGGGCACGTTCATCGAGATGGACCGCTTCGTGACGCACCGCTGCACCGACTTCGACATGCAGGACAAGAAGGTGCCAGGCGATGGCGTGGTGACCGGACACGGCCTGTGCGACGGCCGGACGATCTTCGTGTTCGCGCAGGATTTCACGGTCTTCGGCGGCTCGCTCAGCGGCGCCTTCGCGGAGAAGATCTGCAAGATCATGGACTTGGCCCTCAAGACCGGCGCACCGGTCATCGGCCTCAACGACTCGGGCGGCGCGCGCATCCAGGAAGGCGTCGTCTCGCTGGCCGGCTACGCCGAGATCTTCTGGCGCAACGTGCAGGCGTCCGGCGTGATCCCGCAAATCTCCCTGGTTCTCGGACCTTGCGCTGGCGGCGCAGTCTACAGCCCGGCGATCACGGACTTCGTGCTGATGACCGACAAGACGTCGTTCATGTTCATCACCGGCCCGGACGTCATCAAGACCGTCACGCATGAGACGGTCACGCAAGAGGAATTGGGCGGTGCGCTGCGGCACGCGACGACGTCGGGCGTCGCCCACTTCGCCTGCGACGACGAGCGCCACGCGATCGCCTGCACCCGGGAACTGCTCAGCTTCTTGCCGTCGAACAACGTCGATCAGCCGCCGCGCAAGCCGACGACCGATCCGACCTCGCGCCGGGAGCCGAAGCTGGCGACGCTGGTGCCCGACGATCCGTCCAAGCCGTACGACATGCACGAGGTCATCCGCGCGGTGGTGGACGACGGCTGGTTCTTCGAGGTCCACGACCACTACGCCCGCAACATCCTCTGCGGTTTTGCACGCTTGGACGGCTCTCCGGTCGGCGTCGTCGGCAACCAGCCGGCCGTGCTAGCCGGCTGCCTCGACATCGACGCCAGCGTCAAGGCCGCGCGCTTCGTGCGCTTTTGCGATTGCTTCAACATTCCGCTGGTCACGTTCGTCGACGTGCCGGGCTTCCTGCCGGGAACGGCGCAGGAATACGGCGGCATCATCCGCCACGGCGCCAAGCTGCTCTACGCCTACGCCGAGGCGACCGTGCCCAAACTGACCGTCATCACGCGCAAAGCCTATGGAGGGGCGTACGACGTCATGAGCTCCAAGCACATCCGCGGCGACATCAACTTCGCGTGGCCGACCGCGGAGATCGCCGTCATGGGCCCCGATGGCGCGGTCAACATCGTCTACCGGCAGGAGCTCAAGAACGCCGCCGATCCCGCGCTGGCCAAGGCGGAGTACGCCGAGAAGTACCGCGACACATTCGCCAACCCGTTCAAGGCAGCAGAGCTGGGCTATGTGGACGAGGTCATCCTGCCGGAAGACACAAGGCCGCGTCTTTGCGCGAGTTTGCGGATGTTGTCGGGAAAACGCGACAGCAACCCGCCCAAGAAGCACGGCAACATTCCGCTGTAGCCCATTGCGCATGGTTTTGTCGGAATTCGGCGACACGACGTGTGACGGATCCGTGACACTGCACGCGTTCAAGTGCTTGCACACGGCGCGGTGAGGACTAGAGTACCGTCGCCGCCTGCCGCGTGTTCCCTGGGGCGCGGAAGGCCCGGATGGTGCCATGTCCGTGTCCGAAGAATCCCACAGCGTCTCGCGCCACCACTCCAGCGATCTGCGCACGCCGGTCGCCGTCAACGGTGGGACCATGTCCGCGTCGACACTGGCGGTGGCCGTCGAGCAGTCGGCGCGCGCCGCCGTGATCGCGATGGACCTGGACGGCGTGTTGATCCACGCCAGCCCCGCGTTCTGCGCGCTCACGGGTTGGTCGCAGCAGGAGCTGCTCGGCGCGCAGCCCCCCTTGCCTTTCTGGCCACCGGAGCGGGCCAACGCCAACTCCGCGCTGGTGCAGGCGGTGCTCGCCGGCGAGCCGCGGCCAAATGGCTACGAGTCGGTCATGGTGCGCAAGAACGGCGAGCGCTTCGATGCGCACTCGCTCATCACGCGCCTCATGGATGACCAGGGCCAGCACATCGGCTGGGTCAACTCGGTCCGCGATGTCAGCCGCGAGCGTGCGGTGGAGCGGCAGATCCGCGGCATCGCCGATGCGCTGACAGCGAGCCCGGAAGGCCTCGCGCTGGCGGACGCCGAGGATCGCTACATCTACGTCAATGAAATGTTTGCGGAACTCTGCGGCTTGACGGTAGCGCAGGTCCTCGGCAAGTGCTGGCCGGATCTTTCCGAGGGACATGTGCGGGCGGCAACCGATGGCACGCTTGCCGGCACGCTGCATGATCCCAAAGTCGGCACGCTGGACCACGACGCGAAGGTCGAGGACGCCACGGGTGGCGTGCGCTGGATCTCGATTCGTGCGGTCGCGCTCTGGGGCCCGAACCGGACGTACCTCGGCCACATCGCCCAAGCGCGCGACGTGACGCATCGCCGCCAGCACCAGGAGGATCTGCTCAAGCTGCGCACGGCGGTCGAGGCGTCGGCGGAGGCGATCTACATCACGGATCCCAACGGGATCATCACGTACGCCAACCCTGGCTTCACCAGGCTGTACGGCCACGATCTGGACGACATCATCGGCAAGGTCACGCCGCGCATCTTGAAGAGCGGCGTTCACGGTCCTGAGCGCTACGCCCAGTTCTGGCAGACGATCCTGGCCAAGAAGCCGATCAAGGGCGAGATCACGAACCGCACCATGGAAGGCCGCCTGGTCGACGTGGAGAGCACCGTCGACCCGATCCTCGACGCGGACGGCGCGATCCTTGGCTTCGTCTCGATCCAGCGCGATATGTCGGAGCGCAAGGCGCTGACGGCGCAGCTGAACCAGGCGCAGAAGATGGAGGCGCTGGGCCGGCTCGCGGGCGGCGTTGCCCATGATTTCAATAACGTGTTGTCCGTGGTGCTGAGCTACACCGACTTCCTGATGGACGAGGTCAGTGACCGGCCGGATCTCGTCGCGGATGTGCGCGAGATCCGCCAGGCTGGCGAGCGCGCGGCGGCGTTGACCCGGCAATTGCTGGTCTTTTCGCGCAAGGAGACCGCGCGCCCGGAGATCGTCGACCTCAACGCGGTCATCGCCAACGTCGAGAAGATGCTGCGGCGCACCATCGGCGAGGACGTCCATCTGCTCTGGGATCCGACGCCGGAACTGCCCTTCATCAAAGCGGATCCCGGGCACCTGGAGCAGGTGCTGATGAACCTGGCCGTCAATGCGCGCGACGCCATGCACGGCGGCGGCCAGCTGGTGCTGGCGACGGATTGCCTGGAGATCGAGGAAGCGGCCGTCGACACGCTCGATCCGATGCCGGCGGGCCGCTATTGCCTGCTGGAAGTGCGCGACACCGGCTGCGGCATGCCGTCAGAGGTGCTCGAGCACGCCTTCGACCCGTTCTTCACGACCAAGGAGCAGGGCAAGGGCACCGGCCTGGGATTGTCCATTGTCTACGGCATGGTGCGTCAGTCGGGCGGAGCGATCGGCGTGGAGTCGGTGGTGGGCCGGGGCACGACGTTCCGCATCTACCTGCCGGTGACGGATGAAATCCCGATGGACATCCAGCCGTTGCCGCAGGGCGTCACGCATCGCGGCCAAGGCGAGACGGTGCTGCTGGTGGAGGACGAGGACGCGGTGCGCGCCCTGGCGGAGCGCATCCTGCTGCGCGCCGGCTACCGGGTGCTCGATGCGCGCGGCGGCGGCGAGGCGCTGCTCATCTGCGAGCGCCACAGCGAACACATCGACGTGCTCCTGACGGACGTCGTGATGCCGCAGTTGAGCGGCACCGAGCTGGCGGAGCGCATCCAGCGTTTGCGCCCAAACATCAAGGTCTTGTACATGTCCGGCTACGCGCACGCGGGTGTGGATGCGGGCGCAGGCGCGGGGCCTCTCGGCACGCCGGTGGTCGTGCGCAAGCCGCTGGACCGCGAGACGCTGCTGACCGCGATCGACCGCGTGCTGGGCCGCCGCCAGCAGTCCGGGGCCTACGTGCTCAAGCCCCGCGGCTGATTCGGACGGCAGCGAGCGAACCTGGAGCACGAGTCAGCCACGTCGTTGCCGATGCGGGCTCGGTCCGCCGCGGCTGGGTCGCCGAGCGCGGCGGTGCGGACGTTCCGGCTGCACCAAAGCGCCGCTCAACGGTTGTGGATCGGCGCGCTACGCGCTCTCGCCCGGCTTGCGCGCCGCCTGGTTCGCCAGGTGCTCGTAGAACGCCCAGCGCCGCGCCACATCCGCCTGCGCCTGCGTCATGAGCTTCTGGTACTGCACCGGATCGCGCTGTTCGACCATGCGGAAGCGGTTCTCGTGCGACGCGAACTCCGCCACGGTCAGCTTGGGCGCCGGCGAGTCGAGCTTGAGCGGGTTCTCGCCCGCCGCCGCGCGCCGCGGATCGTAGCGGAACAGTGGCCAATAGCCCGAATTGATGGCATTCTTCTGCTGATCCAGCGACTCCTGCATGTCGTAGCCGTGCGCGATGCAGGGGCTGTAGGCGATGATCAGCGACGGCCCGTCGTAGGACTCGGCCTCCTGGAACACGCGGACGGTGTGCGCGTCCTTGGCGCCCACGGCGACGCGCGCCACGTAGATATGTCCGTAACTCATGGCGATCAAGCCAAGGTCCTTCTTCGGCGAGGTCTTGCCGGCCGTGGCGAAGCGCGCCGAGGCGCCCAGCGGCGTCGCCTTGGAAGCCTGGCCGCCCGTGTTCGAGTACACCTCGGTGTCGAGCACCAGCACGTTGAGGTTGCGCGGCATCGACAGCACGTGGTCCAGGCCGCCGTAGCCGATGTCATACGCCCAGCCGTCGCCGCCGACGATCCACACGCTCTTGCGCACGAGGTGGGTCGCCAGCTCTTGCAGGCGCCGCGCCGGCTCGCCCGGCAAGCCGCCGAGCTTGGCCTGCAGCGCCTTGACCCGCGCCCGCTGATCGGCAATCCCTTGTTCTGACGACTGATCCGCAGCCAGCAGCGCCGAGACCAGCTCCGAGCCCACGCCCGCCGCCAGCTCGCGCAGCAGCGTCTCCGCGTGGCCCGTGTGGTGGTCGAGCGCAAGGCGGTAGCCCAGGCCGAACTCCGCGTTGTCCTCGAACAGCGAGTTCGCCCAAGCCGGCCCCTGGCCTTCGCAATTCGTCGTGTACGGCGTCGTCGGCAGGTTGGCGCCGTAGATGGACGAGCAGCCGGTGGCGTTGGCGATCAAGGCGCGGTCGCCAAAAAGCTGCGTCAGAAGCTTGACATACGGCGTCTCGCCGCAGCCGGAGCAGGCGCCCGAGAACTCGAACAGCGGCTGCAGGAACTGCGAGCCCTTCACGTCGATCTTGACGCGCGTGCGGTCCGGGTCGGGGATGTCCATGAAGAACTTGAAGTTGTCGCGCTCCGTCGCGCGCAGCGGCGCCTGCGGAAGCATGTCGATCGCCTTGTGCGCCGGGTTCTTCTTGTCCACCGCCGGGCACATCTCGACGCAGAGGTTGCAGCCCGTGCAATCCTCCGGCGCGACCTGGATCGTGTACTGGAAATCCTTGAATTCCGGCGCCTTGTACAGCGTCGCCTTGTAGGTCTCCGGCTTGTTCTCCAAGTACTTGGGCTCAAAGACTTTTGCCCGAATCGCTGCGTGCGGGCAGATCAGCGCGCACTTGTTGCACTGGATGCACAGCACTTCGTCCCACACCGGGATTTCTTGAGCGATATTGCGCTTTTCCCACTGCGTCGTGCCGGCCGGCCACACGCCGTCGACGGGGAAGGCGCTGACGGGCAGCGAGTCGCCCTTGTCCGCCATCATCACCGCGGTCACGCGCTGCACGAAGTCCGGCGCCGCACCCGAGACGATCGGCGGCAACTGCCGCTGCGACGTGGCGATCTTCGGCACGGCCACCTCGAACAGGTGCGCCAGCGTATGGTCGACCGCGGCAAAGTTCTTGCGCACGACGTCCTCGCCCTTCTTCGAATACGTCTTTTCGATCGAGTGCTTGATGTGATCGATGGCCTCGGCGCGCGGCAGCACGCCGGAGATCGCGAAGAAGCAGGTCTGCATGATCGTGTTGATGCGCTGACCCATGCCGGTGTCGCGCGCCACCCCATAGGCATCAATCACGTGGAATTTCATCTGCTTGTCGATCAGCTGCTGCTGCACCTCGCGCGGCAGGCTGTGCCACACCTCGTCCGGCGCGCGGGTGTCGTTGAGCAGGAACACGGCGCCCGGGGCGGCGTAGCCGAGGACGTCGTACTTCTCGAGGAAGGTCGTGTGGTGGCAGGCGACAAACTGAGCAAACTTGACCAGGTACGCGGAGCGGATCTGCCGCGGACCAAAACGCAGGTGCGAGATGGTCATCGAACCGGACTTCTTCGAGTCGTAGACGAAGTAGCCCTGGGCGTGGAAGTCCGTCTCTTCGCCAATGATCTTGATGGAGTTCTTGTTGGCGCCGACCGTGCCGTCCGCGCCCAGCCCGAAGAACACCGCGCCGACCACGTCCTTGGGCTCGATCGACAGGCTGGCGTCGTAGGCGAGCGACAGGTGCGTCACGTCGTCCATGATGCCGACGGTGAAGCCGTGCAGCGGCTTGGCCTTGTCCAGCTCGCGCAGCGCGGCGACCACCATCGGCGGCGTGAACTCCTTGGACGACAAGCCATAACGGCCGCCGATGACCAGCGGTTCGGAGCGCGGGGTGCCCACGCCATCGCGCCGCATCGCCGCCAGCGCCGCGACGATGTCGAGGTAGAGCGGCTCGCCGAGCGCGCCCGGCTCCTTGGTGCGGTCGAGCACCGTGATCGCGCGCACCGTCGCCGGCAGCACGGAGGCAAACGCCGCGACGTCAAAGGGCCGATACAGGCGCACCTTGATCAGGCCGACCTTCTCCCCTTGCGCCAGGAGCCAATCGATCGTCTCGTGCGCCGTCTCCGCGCCGGAGCCCATCATCACGATGATGCGCTCGGCCTCGGGGTGACCCACGTAATCAAACGGCAAATAGCGGCGGCCGGTCAGCGCGGCGAACTGGTCCATCGTCTCGCGCACGATGGCCGGGCAGGCGAGGTGGTAGCGGTTGCCGGCCTCGCGCGCCTGGAAGAAAGAGTCTGGATTCTGGGCAGTTCCGCGGACATTCGGCGCATCCGGCGTCAGCGCGCGGCTGCGGTGGGCGCTGATGCAGCGCTCGTCGAGCAGGCTGTGCAGGTCCTCGTCGGTCAGCTGCTCGATCTTGGAGACCTCGCTCGAGGTGCGAAAGCCGTCGAAGAAGTGCATGAACGGCACGCGCGACTTCAAGGTCGCTGCGTGGGAGATCGCTGCCATGTCATGGGCTTCCTGCACAGACCCGGAACAAAGCATGGCAAAGCCGGTCTGCCGGCAGGCCATGACGTCCGAGTGATCGCCGAAGATCGACAGCGCGTGCGTCGCCAACGTGCGCGCCGCGACGTGGATGGTGAACGGCGTCAATTCGCCTGCGATCTTGTAGAGATTCGGGATCATCAGCAGCAGGCCCTGCGACGCCGTGAAGGTCGTCGACAAGGCGCCGGTGCCGAGCGCACCGTGGACGGCGCCAGCCGCACCAGCTTCCGATTGCATTTCGGTGACTTGCGGCACCTCACCCCAGAGGTTCTTGCGGCCGTTGGCGCTCCACTCGTCGCAGAACTCGCCCATGGTGGACGACGGCGTAATCGGATAGATGACGATGACTTCGCTGCAACGGTGCGCGACCGAGGCAGTGGCTTCATTTCCGTCGACGGTGACGATGGGGCGCTGGGTCATGGCGGCGTTCCTCAGGAGGTGGCGGCAGGAGTGTGCAACCCGCAGGCGCAGGCTTCAAGCCGGGGCAAATCAGGCGGGCGGGCGGCGGCGCGCGGTCAGTGGTGCTTGCGGACGTGCGGAGCGGCTTTGCCGTGCTTTTTGGCGTGCGACCTGGCGGCGGGCGCTGCCGGAGCAGGCGCGGTTTCAGGAGCCGGTGCCGGAGCCGGCTCGACCACCGGGGCGGGCGCGGGGGCCGGCGCAACATCCGGACAACCATCCTGATCTTCAAAACCGTTCTTGTTCTCCGGGCTCAGCGGGCACAGATCGTCCGTGTCCGGGATGCCGTCGCCGTCATTGTCCGGATCCGGGCACCCGTCGCGATCCTCGAAACCATCGAAATCCTCGGGTTCATTCGGGCACTTGTCGTCCTTGTCGAGGATGCCGTCGTTGTCGTTGTCCGGGTCCGGGCAGCCGTCCGCGTCCTCGAAGCCGTCCAAGTCCTCCGGCACGAGCGGGCACTGGTCGACCGCGTCGAGGATGCCGTCTTGATCGTTGTCCGGATCCGGGCAGCCGTCCGCGTCTTCGAAGCCATCCTTGTCTTCGGCTTCGTTCGGGCACTTGTCGACGCGATCGTCGATGCCGTCGCCGTCTTCGTCGTGCGGCAGGCGGCTCATGTCGAGCGCCACGCCGATGGCGCCGCGCCACGCAGCCGAGCCCGGGCCGCTGGTCGGCGCCCCGGAGACGGCGACGAAGGCGCGCCATGCGGTGGCAAAAGCCATGTCGCAGGAGAGGAAACCATCGACGACGGCCTGCCCCGGCGGCAGCGCCGTGACACCCAGCGGCCCGGTCGCCTGGACCTCGGCGCGGGTGCGCACCTTGTCGTCGAGCCAGCGGCGCAGCACGCCGGCGCGCACGACCCACTGCGAACCGGCGCGCAGCACCGCGCGCTCCGGCCCGGGCTTGCCCAGCCCGGTGGCGGGATCGACGTCCTGCACCCACAGCGCCTGCGTCGGCATGTAGCGGACACCGACGTTGGCGTCCGTGCGCCACGGACCGCGCGCGCCGCTCGCCAGCACTTCGAGGCCGGCCGTGCCCGCGCCGCCCAGCCAGCTGTTGCGCGCCGCCGTCGGCACTTCCCCCACGGCAGCCACCGCGACATCCGTCGCAAAACCGGCGGACACCATGTGCACCAAGGTCTTGCGCAGCTCCGCCCGCAGGTCGCCGAACGCCGGTCCGGAAGGCTGCTGGATCTGGACGATGTTCGGCCCGCCACCGCGGATCATCTCGGCGATCGGCATCGCGACCGCGAGCGTCCAACCTCCGGTCAGACCGACGGAAGCGCCGAGATCCGTCATCAGCAGGTCGCCCACGACCGTCTGCGTCTGCCGCACCCCGCTGGCCGAGCTGACAAAACGCAGCGGCAACGACGTGTAGTGCAGCGAAGCCAGCAGGCCGACCGCCAGCGGATCCTGCGCCGTCGCGGCGCGCACGGTCTGGCCGTCCAGGAGCCCCGGCGCCGGCCGATACGCCTGGATGTTCAAGGCCGGCGAGTCGTTGGCGCTCGCGAGCGCTGGCCAGGCCAGACCCAGCAAGGCCAGCGCGGCGTGCAAGAGGGGCCGCCGATGCGGCAAGTGCTGGGGATTCATGGCGCCTCGCGGAGCCGGCGCGACCGGCTACGGCGCAGCCTGCCGTGAAGGGGGGCCAAGGTCAATCGCCAGCTTCCGGTTCCGGTTCGGGTTCGGGTTCGGGTTCCGGTTCCGGTTCCGGTTCCGGTTCGGGTTCGGGTTCGGGTTCCGGTTCCGGTTCCGGTTCCGGTTCCGGTCAGAGGTTCTTGACCTGCACGCCCGGAGGCGGCGACCACTCGAACACCTTGTCGTCGACCGCCTCATACGCCGCGCCGGTCCACTGCAGCGTCGTCGAATCGCCCAATGGATCCACCAGCATCGAGCCGCGCACCGCAAACGTCTTCTTGTCGACGTACAGCGTCAGCGAGCGCATGACCTGCGTGCCGGCGCGCGGCACCAGCTGCAGCGCGACCGCGTCCGGCAGCGGCGAAGTCACCAGCGAAAGCTTGAAGTCTTTGGCGAGGTTGCCTTGCCCGAGCAGGTACGTCGTCGCCTGGTACAGCTGGCTGTTCTTGATCGGCACGCGGATGGCCAGCCGCTCGCGCTTCTCGTAGGACCACAGCACTTCACCGTTGGAAAAATAGAAGATTTCCTCCGTCGGATAGTCCCAGCGCATCTTGCCCGGCCTCTGCTTGACCGCGTCGCCCTTCTGCAGCCAGACCGTGCCCTCGCGCTGAATACCCGCGGAAAGCCCCTTCTTCTTGACCACTTGCGTGAAGTGCGCCTGGAAGCCCGGCTGCTTGTCGTAGAACGCCTGGACGCCGGCCGCCACTGCCTCCGGCGTCGAAACACCCGGCACGACGGGCACTTCAGGCTTGGCGTCGGGCTTCGCCGGCCCTTCTGGCGGCGCGGCGACCTCTGCCTTGTCTGCCGGCGCCGTCGCGGGGGCGGGCTTCACGGCCGGATGCTTCTTCTTGGGCGGCTTGGCCTGCGCGCCCACGGCACAGAGGGTCAGCAGCAAAAGAGTGGACAGAATGCGGGCTTTCATCGGGTCTCCACGTCAGGGCTGCGCTGAGAGCCTGCGAATCTTCTGATTCTCAGGCTCTCCAAGGCCGCGGCTGCGGACTTGCAGCGGCTGAAACTTTTTGAATTCACTTCAAACAGTTCTCGGCCGCTGGTGCGAAACAACAAGCTCAGAGGTTGCTTCGCAACCTCTGAGTATCCACCGCGCCGCAGCGGCCGACAACGCCTCGCGAAAGTCCGCCGGCGCGGCGCAACGGGTCGACAGAAGATTACCGAAAATTCAATCGTCATGACGCCATGTTGCAAAGCACGGTCGACACACCGTCCGCGCGCTGTGGCTTGCCGCTGCCGATTGCGAACCGGACGCAGGGATTTTCTGGCGCCCGATCGGCTGCGTGGTAGCGTGACCTTTGCTTTGCAGCATGAGGCTGCCCTGTCCCCTTCGAACCCGCGCTCGCATCAGGTGATCCATGGCAAAGATCAAGACCGACGAAGCATTGCCGGCCACCGACAAGCCGGTCACGGCAAGCCTGGATGCCCGCCGCCACGAGCTGCGCGGCGAGATGATCGGCCTGTGCCTGCTGTTCGCGGGCATCGCGTTCGGCGCCGCGCTGGTGACGTTCAATCCGCGCGACATGGACGTGATCCAGTCCGGCCGCACGGCGACCGACGGCGTGCAGAACATCATCGGCCCGGTTGGCGCGCGCATCGCGGATCTGCTGCTGCAGCTCGCGGGCCTGGGCGCCTTCCTGCTCGACGGCCTGCTGCTGACGCTCGCGGTGCGGACGCTGTGCGGCTGGACGTCCGCGCCCAAGCTGCGCACGGCGCTGGGGATTGGCGGCGCGGTGCTCTCGGTGCTGATCCTGGTGCACCTCGGCGCGCAGGCGCAGGGCGTGCGGCCGTTTGGCAAGGACGCGGCGGGCCTCGTGCCGGGTGCGGTGGCGGTGCTGTGCAAGGCGCTGCTCTCGACGGTGGGCACGACGCTGCTGGCGACGTGGATGCTGGTGGTCTCGGTGGCGGCGATCCTGAACCGCTCGATCCTGCGCGGTGCCATGCGCTGGGCGACGGGTCAGGCGGGCAAGGCCGTGAGCCACGCCGCGGTGTCGGGCGCCTCGGTGGCGCGCACCGGCATGCAGACGCTGCGGCAGAACCTCGCGCCGTCGCGTCTGCGGATGCGCACGGACGCGCCAGAGCCTTCGCTGCCTGGCAGCGATGTGGAAGTCCAGTTCACGGTCGCGGAGTTGGAGGAGCGCTGGCAGAACACGCCGCCTTCCGGCTTCCACGTGGCCGAAGCGGAGGCGCCGCGCGCCAGCCTGCCGGAGACCGCCGTGGTGCGCGTCGTCGGCGCCGCGCAGCCGCTGCCCGAGACCTTTCCGCGCGGTGAGGCGATGGCGCCGCGCGCCGACACCATCCCGACCGGCGTGCGCCGGATGCGCGAACAGCGCGTGGACGAAGCGCCGGCCATCGAGCCCGCCAGCGTGCGCGTGCGCCTGCCGGACATGCCGCCGCCGATCGCCGCGGACCCGGATTGCCGCGTGACCGCACCGTTCGCGATCTCGCTGGCGGAAGAAGGCGGCTCGACCGCGCAGATGGACGTCGTGGACATGGCCAGGGTTCACGAAGACCTGGCCGCGCTGGATCCGTTTGCCCTGGCGGCCGACGAAGCCGAGACCGACGCGCTGGTCGAGACGGCCGAGGCCAAGATGCCGGGCGAGCCGCACGAGTGGCCGCCGGCGGGCAACACGGGCAAGGGCCCGCGCATCATCGAGACCGAGGCGCTGCGCAACACGCCGATCCGCTTTGCGGCCGAGGCCGTGCAGGGCGACCTGGCGATCGGCCCCAAGAAGTGGCAGCTGCCGCCCTCGACGCTGGTGCAGGAGCCGCCGGCGCGCGTCATCAACTGCGACGCCGCCGCGCTGCGCGAGAACGCGACGGTGCTCGAGCAGAAGCTCGCGGACTTCAACATCTTCGGTGAAGTCACGGACATCCGTCCGGGTCCGGTGGTCACGACGTACGAGTACCGGCCGGCGCCGGGCATCAAGATCTCGAAGATCGTCAACCTGCGCGATGACTTGACGATGTCGCTCTCCGCCTTGAACGTGCGCGTCGTGGCGCCGATTCCGGGCCGCGACGTGGTCGGCATCGAAGTGCCGAACCACCAACGGCAAATCGTGTACTTCCGCGAGCTGGTCGACAGCCCCGTGTTCCGCGAGAGCGCCAGCCTGCTGACGCTGATTCTGGGCAAGGACATCGAGGGTCGGCCGATCTGCACGGATCTGGCGCGCGCCCCGCACCTGCTCGTCGCGGGCGCGACCGGCACCGGCAAGTCGGTGGGCATCAACAGCTTCATCTGCTCGATGCTGTTCCGCGCGCCGCCGGACGAGGTGAAGTTCATCTTCATCGACCCAAAGATCCTCGAACTGAGCGTCTACGATGGCATTCCTCACCTGCTGCTGCCGGTGCTGGACGAGCCGCGCAAGGCGGAGCTGGCGCTCAAGTGGGCGGTCACCGAGATGGACCGCCGCTACCGGATGCTGGCGGCCGTCGAAGTGCGCAACCTCGCAGGCTACAAGCAGAAGCTGCCGGAATTGCGCGCCGCCGCCCAGCGCAAGAAGGCCCTGGCCATGCGCCTGGACGCCGAAGGGCAGACCGCGCCGGACATCGTCGACATGCCGGAAGATCCGCCGTACATCGTCGTGGTGATTGACGAATTTGCCGACCTCATCATGGCGGCCGGCAAGGAAGTGGAGTACGCGGTGGCGCGGCTGGCGCAGAAGGCGCGCGCGGCCGGCATCCACGTCATCCTCGCCACGCAGCGGCCGTCGGTGGACGTGATCACCGGCATGATCAAAGCGAACTTCCCGACGCGCATCAGCTTCCAGGTGTCCTCGGCCATCGACTCCAAGGTCGTGCTCAACTCCACGGGCGCGGAGACGCTGCTCGGCATGGGCGATCTGCTGTTCCTGCCGCCTGGCGAAGGCCACCTGCGCCGCGCGCACGGCACGTGGATCAAGGACGACGAGGTGGTCGCGCTGGCCAAGTTCTGGAAGGATCAGGGCGCGCCGACGTACAACATGGATATCTTGAAGGATCCCGAGTCCGAAGCGCGCGAGGCTGGCGACGAGGCCGGCGAGCAGGATCCGCTGTAC
>CAIXAA010000009.1 GCA_903917305.1 uncultured Myxococcales bacterium
CGGAGCTGCTGCTGGGCGATGGCGAGACGACCGTCATCGGCGGCATCTACACGCGCAACACCGCGGAGAACATCAAGAAAGTGCCATTCCTGGCCGACATTCCCTTCCTGGGCGTGCTGTTCCGCGCCAAGTCGATCATCGACAAGCGCACGGAATTGCTCATCTTCATCACGCCGCGCATCGTCAACCGGGCGGCGGCGATCTCGGTGGGCAAGTAGCCCGTGAAGCGCAAGGAGACCGCGATCGTGCTCATCGGCATGCCAGCAGCGGGGAAATCCACTGTCGGCGCTGCCGTGGCGCAGCGGCTCGGGCGGGCGCACATCGACGTCGACGCGCGGATCGTGCAGACCACGGGGCTGAACCCGGCGGATCTGCTGCGGCGCCAGGGCGAGCCGGCGTTCCGGCTGGTGGAGTCGGCGGCGCTGGAAGACGCGCTGGCGAGCGAAGCCGCGGTGGTCTCGACGGGTGGCGGCGCACCAGCTTTCCACAATGGTTTTGAACGCATGGCGGCAGCGGGGACAGTGGTGTGGCTCGATGCGCCGGTCGCGGTGCTCGCGCAGCGCACGCTGGCCGACGGCGATCGGCCGCTGCTCGGCGACACGCGCCAGGAACAGGAAGCCGCGCTGCGGGCGCTGGCGAGCGCGCGGCTGCCCACCTATGCCCGCGCGCATGTGCGCGTGGACGCTGCGCAACCGCTGGAGCGCGTCGTGCGCGACGTCTGCCGCGCCTGGCAGGGGCCGCAGGTGCTGGACGTGCCGGGCGGCCAGGTCGCGATCCACGGCGGTCACGTCTGCGACGCTGCGCAGCGGCTGCGCGAGCTGGCGGGCGCGGGGCGCATCGTGCTGATCGTCGAAAGGGAGCTGGCGCAAGAGGCCGCCAAGCTTGCCGAAATGCTGCAGGCGCGCGGGACGGCCGTGGTGACGCTGGCGGTGCCGGGCGGCGAGAAGTCCAAGGATCTGCGGCATTGTCAGGCGTTGTGGCAGCAACTGGGGGAGCAGGGCATCGACCGCGGCGACCTCCTGGTGACGATCGGCGGCGGTGCGACCAATGATCTCGGCGGCTTTGTCGCGGCGACCTGGCTGCGCGGCGTGGCGGTGGTGCACATGCCGACGACCGTGCTGGCGATGGCCGACGCGTCGGTGGGCGGCAAGACCGCGATCAACACCGCGCAAGGCAAGAACCTCGTTGGGGCTTTCCACTTGCCCAAGCTGACCTGGCTGGCGCTGGCGAGCCTGGATACGCTGCCGGGACGCGAGTGGCGCGCCGGTCTGGCGGAGATTGCCAAGATTTTCGCTTGCCTGGACGCGGACGCCTGGCACGCCCTGGTGCGCGACGCCAGCCGGCTGCGCGCGCGCCATGCCGAGGATCTGCGGCCGCACCTGACGCGGGCGATCGCGCTCAAGGCCGAGATCGTCCAAGAAGATCCGCGTGATCAAGGTCGGCGGGCGCTGCTGAACTTCGGCCACACGCTGGGCCATGCGATCGAGGCGCAGAGCCGCTACGCGATGCGGCACGGCGAGGCGGTGGCGCTGGGCATGGTGGCGGCGGCAGAGGTCAGCGAAGCGCAAGGCTGGGCGCCGCCGGGAACGGCCGCGGAGATCCGCGCCGGCTTGCAGGCGCTGGGCCTGCCCGTAGACTACGAAGCGCATGTGACGCCGGATGTGACGGCACGCCTGGGCAGCGACAAGAAGGCGCGCGGCGGGCAGATGGCCTTTGTCGCGCTGGCGGGCCTGGGTCAGGCGCACGTTCGTACTTGCAGCACCGAGCAGTTGTCGGACATCCTTAGCGTGCTGGCCAGCGTGGCCGAGCCCGCGGGCTGCCGGAGGTCCCCATGAATCGAAGCGCGCGCCTTGGCTTTTGTGTGCTGGCCCTGTGCCTTGTCGGCGGTGTGGCTTGCAACCCCGCCAACCCGACGACGTTGCAGATCTCCGGCAACATGGTGGCCGACCAGAAGATCGGCAACTCGTGCTTCGCCAAGACGGGCGGCACGATGCGCACGGCCGGCGTCCTCGACCTCGCCATTGCCGGCGACTACCCGTTCTACGCGCAGATCGACAGCCTGCTGCTCGACACCAAGACGGTGTCCGGCAATGGTGTCGACAACTTGCGGCCCAACGCCTCGACGATCACCGTCAAGACCATCCACGTCACGTTCGAGGTCAGCACGGCCACGACCTCGCCGTTCCACGCCAAGGCCACGACGCTCAAGACCGCCTGGGATCTGCCGGTCGACGCCGTGATCGCCGCCGGGGTGAGCGCGATCGTGCCGTTCGACCTGCTTCCCGCCAGCATCGCCGGCAATGACTGGCGCAAGCGCTGGTCCGATTTCGGCAACAAGAAATACGGCTACACCATGAGCGCGCTGGCCAAGGTCTCCGCCGAAGGCACGATGCAGGACGGAACCACGGTTCTTTCCGAGGACTTCCAGTACCCGCTGACGTTGTGCTGGGGCTGCCTGCTCAGCGTCCCGGCGCCCAAGCCGAACGGCACGGACCCGGTCAACCCATTCCAGCAGTGCTCGACCTACGCGACCACTGCCGACCCGCCGTGCTTCCCTGGCGCCGACGACTTCGTCGAGTGCGGGCTGTACTGCAAGTCGTGCCTCGTGACCTCGACGGTGACATCGTCGACCGCGGCTTGCGACACGATGTTCTGCCCCGCCGCGCAGTAGGCGCGCTTCACACCCTCGACAGTGCTGGCGTTTGGCTGAGGCTGGGCCCGGCTCGGGTTCCGGTTCGGGCTCCGGTTCGGGTTCCGGTTCCGGCTCGGGTTCCGGCTCGGGTTCCGGTTCGGGTTCCGGTTCCTGCTCCGGCTCGGGTTCCGGCTCGGGGTGCTAAAGGGATGCAGGCCCGCAGGGCCGAGCCGCGGCACGCGGCTCGAGTCCGCGCAGCGGACC
Source organism: uncultured Myxococcales bacterium (assembly GCA_903917305.1). Classification (GTDB taxonomy): domain Bacteria; phylum Myxococcota_A; class UBA9042; order UBA9042; family UBA9042; genus CAIXAA01. The sequence goes on from CAIXAA010000009.1 coordinate 2,897, forward strand.
CGCAGCCCGGTCGGCCGCAGGCCGATTCGCCCTGATGTGGGCGCCGAGATTCGCACATCGGCGTTTGCGCTTGGTTTTCGTTTTCGTGGTGCGGCGCCACAGAGTGCGCCGCGCAGGGTTTGCGAACCTGCGGTCGCCCTGAGCGCTACGCGCTCTCGCCTCCATGTATTCGGCGACCGGGCAACCTTAGTCGGGGAGAC
>CAIXAA010000010.1 GCA_903917305.1 uncultured Myxococcales bacterium
ATAGACGAAGATATCAACGGCCGGCCACAGCCGCGCGGCCAGCGCCACCAGGCCCGCCAGCGCCGCCAGCAGCAGCAGCGCCTCGACCGGGCGGCGCCAGCGGCCCAGCTTCCACAGCAGCGCGATCGGCACCTGGTCCGCCCCGAGCCGGGCGATCGACCAGAGCGCGCTGATTCCATAGAGCAGAATCGCCAGCACGGCGGCCGGCACGAGCACGGCGAACAAGGCGTAGGCGATGTTCTGCGGGCGGTCCATGGCCGCGCCGCGACTCGACAAATGCACCGCTGCGGTGCAGACGGCGTGCAGGAAGGCCAGGGCAAGGCTGCGCAGCGAGGCCGCGGCGTAGAGGCGGCGGACCAGTTCGCGTTCTGCGAAGCGATCCGGACGCTTGCCGCTTTCGGGACGCTGGGTCAACCGCCCTCCGCGAACTTGGTGAACCTAGGGACAATCCTGCTTGCAGGTGTATTGCTCCAGGGGATCGCACTTGCCGTCGCCGCACTTGGCGCCGGTGCCGGTGCCGCCGCCCGCGGGCAAGCCGGGGATGGTGACGCAGCCTTGCTGGCCGCCGCACTGCAGCACGCCGTACAGCAACTTCTGCGACGGCCCCGGCGCGCCGAAGTAGCACTTGAGGTAGCAGCCGATGTCGCTGCCGCAGCCGGTGATGCAGCCGACGGCGGTCAGGCAATCGTTGTCGCCCAGGCAGTCGGTCAGCTCGGTCGTGCACTTGCTGGTGATGCACTTCATGATGTCGGCCGTGCCGCCGCCGGTGGAGGCCGGGCAGTCCTTGACGCAGCTCGCGGTGGTCTCGCCCTTGTCGCACTTGCCGTCGCCGCACACGGGCGCGGGCGGCGCGGTGCAGTCCTTCGGGCAGCTCGCGGTGGTCTCGCCGGTGTCGCACTTGCCGTCGCCGCAGTAGGTCGTCGGCGTGACGATCTGGCAGTCCTTCGGGCACGACGTCTTCTCGTCGCCTTCGCACTTGCCGTCGCCACACACGGCGCAGTCCTTCGGGCAGCTACCGGCGGCGAGCTCGTCCGGTGCGCACTTGCCGTCGCCGCACACCGAGCAGTCCTTCGGGCATTGCGTCGCTTCATCGCCTTCGCACTTGCCGTCGCCGCACACGGCCGCCGGCGGGACATCGGCCAGTTCGTCGGGGACGGCTGCGGGCACGTCGATCTGCCCACCGGGAGCATCGGCAGTGCCGCTGCTGACGGCGTCGCCCAACGTCTGCGACGTGTCGCCGTTGCCGCTGATCGTGCCTTTGGCGATGGTGGGCGCAACCCCCGTGTCGCTGCTGCAACCCGCGCTGGCCAGACCAAGCGCAACCAAAGCGGATCCAAGGATCATGCGGCAAGAGTTCATCGAGTCCTCCGGCAGGCGACCGCGGCGTCCTCTGCGCGCCGCGAGCCAGCAATGTACGGCCCGAGTTGCGCAGTTGGCAAGTGAAGGTCGCTGTGCAAGATGCCGCCGGCCCAGCGCTGACAAACTGGACGAATCCATGCCGCACCCCTACATTCACGCCCATGCCGCTTCGCCCTGACAGCCAGCGTCCCCTCGGTCTCGTCCTCTCCGGCGGCGGCGCGCGCGGCGCGTTCCAGGTCGGCGTGTGGAAGACCTTGCGCAACCATCCACGCGGCTTTGGCGCCGCGCCGGACGTCATCAGCGGCACGTCCGCCGGTGCGCTCAACGGCGCGCTGATCGCCGCCGGCTTGGAGCCCGACGATCTGCTCGACTTCTGGCTCGATCTCGCCGACCGCCCGCCGGTGATCGCCAACGAGGTCTTCTTCAAGTCGCTCGGCCGCGAGCTGCAGCGCCTGATGTGGAAGGAGCCGACGCGCAGCCTCGCGCGCCGCGGCCGCGAGATGCGCATCTTCGCGGATCTCATCCGCAAACACGCCAGGTACCGCGAGAGCGGCCGCCTCGCGATGATCCTGGAGTTCCTGCTGACGGCGCGCTTCGACAGCCTCTCGGGCCTGCTGTCCGGCATCGAGACTGCGTTCCTGTTCTCCACCGAGCCCGTGCGCGAGCGCATCGCCAAGGCGATCGGCGGCCGCGAACTCCGCGACTCCAAAGTCAAACTCGCCATCAACACGGTCGACATCCGCACCGGCAGCGTCGTGCGCATCGTCAACCACAGGCCGGACAAGCCGCAGGCGGCGGCGAACCACTACCGCTACGAGCCGGTGATCACGCTGGACATGATCCTGGCGAGCGCTTCGATCCCCTTGCTGTTCAACCCGGTGCGCGTGGGCGAGATGGACCTGTGGGACGGCGGGCTGCTGGTAAACTCGCCGATGGCGCCCGCCGTGGCGCTGGGCGCGCACCGCATCGTGCCGGTGCTGGTGACGGTGCACCCGGACCACGAACCCGAAGAGCTGCGCACGATGGGCCACGCGGTCGAGCGCCTGGCCGACACGTTCCTGGAGAACGCCTACAACATCGATCGCAAGCTGCTGCTGGACCGCAACGAGCTGGCAAAACGCCATGGCGACCCGCAGTTGCGCGAGGTGGAGCTGTACCGCGCGATCCGGCCGGGGGAGCGCGAGCACTTCAACGCCGGCAGCTACCTGTTCTTCGAGCGCGCGGCGCTGATGTCGATGTACGAGGCGGGGCGGCGCGCGGCGAGCGAGTGGCTGGCGGCGGGACCGCTGCGCGATGGGCGCAACCTGCCGGAGTAACATGTCGGACGTCGTCTCCACCTACCTCGACGAGACCATCCGCATCGCGCAAAGCATCGATCGCGCTGCGATTTCCCGCGCCGTGACCCTGCTCTCCGACCTGCGCGCGCGGCGCGGCCGCCTGTTCATCCTCGGCGTCGGCGGCAGCGCCGGCAGCGCGTCGCACGCCGTCAACGATTTCCGCAAGATCGCCGGCATCGAAGCCTACGCGCCCACCGACAACGTCAGCGAGCTGACGGCCTGGACCAACGACGTTGGCTGGGAGGTCGTGTTCGAACGCTGGCTGACGACCTCGCGCATCGGCGCGCAGGACGCGGTGCTGGTGTTGTCGGTCGGCGGCGGCGCGCCGGCCACGTCGCAGAACCTGGTGCGCGCCATCGACTGCGCCAAGGCCGCGGGCGCTACCGTCGTCAGCATCGTCAGCCGCGACGGCGGCCACGCCAAACGCCGCGGCGACTGCACGATCCTCGTGCCCGTCGTCGACGAACGCCGCATCACGCCGCACGCGGAAGGCTGGCAGGCGGTCGTCTGGCACCTCATCGTCCACGCCTTGGGACCTGCCACTTGAAGCGCGCGGTGCTGCTCGATCGCGACGGCGTGCTCAACGCGCTGGTGTGGTACGCGGACACCGAAGCGCGCGAGTCTCCGCGGTTCCCCAAAGATCTCTATGTCTTTGCCAATGTGCCGGCGGCGCTGCGGCGGCTGCACGACGCCGGTTGGCTGCTGCTGGTCGTCTCGAACCAGCCCAACATCGCCAAGGGCAAGTCGACGCGGCAGGAGCTGGACGCCGTGCACGCGGAGCTGCTCGCGCAGCTGGCCTCCCACGGAGCGCGGCTCGATGGCGCGTACTATTGCTTTCATCATCCGGACTTCAAGGCACCGTGCACCTGCCGCAAGCCGCAGCCGGGCTTGCTGCTGCAAGCCGCCAAGGAGCACGACCTGGATCTGGCGCAGTGCTGGATGGTCGGCGACACCGACACGGACATCGCGGCGGGCCACGCGGCCGGCTGCCGGACGGCCAAGGTGCGCGAGCCGCGGGGAGCCGCGCGGGTCTCGACGATCGCCGCCGACGCGACCTGCGCCGATCTCGCCCAGTTTGCGGAAAGGCTGCTGTCTGGTACGTTGCGCGCGGGCTAGGAGTGCCCGCACATGGCTGAACTGCGCATCCAAATCTACTCCGACGGCGCCGACATCGCGGAGATGATCGCCGCACGCAGGAGCGGACAAGTCCAAGGTTTCACGACGAATCCCACGTTGATGCGCAAGGCCGGCCTGACCGACTACGCCGCGTTCGCGCGCGCCGCGCTGGCCGCCATCCCGGATCTGCCGATTTCCTTTGAGGTCTTCGCCGACGACTTCGCCGAGATGGAGCGCCAGGCGCGGCTGCTCGCCAGCTGGGGTGCCAACGTCTTCGTCAAGATCCCGATCACCAACACGAAAGGCGAGAGCGCCGTGCCGCTGGTGCGCACGCTCGCCCACGCGGGCATCCAGCTCAACGTGACGGCGATCCTGACCCTGGAGCAGGTGGCGGCGGTGGCGACGGCCCTGAATCCGCAAATCCCTGCCATCGTGTCGGTTTTTGCCGGGCGCATCGCCGATTGCGGCGTCGATCCGGTGCCGATCATGGCGCAATCCCTGCAGTTGCTTGCCCCGCTGCCGCGCGCGCAGCTGCTGTGGGCGAGTCCGCGCGAGGTGCTCAACGTCGTGCAGGCCGACGCGTGCGGCTGCCACATCATCACGATCACGCCGGATTTGCAGAAGAAACTGTCGCTGATCGGTCGTTCCCTGGACGCGATGTCCTTGGACACCGTGCAGATGTTCCACCGCGATGCGGCGGCTGCGGGGTACCAGCTGTGATCGTCACGCGCACGCCCTTTCGCGTCACCCTCGGCGGCGGCGGCACGGACCTGCCGAGCTACTACCGCGAGCACGGTGGCTTCATCTTTGCGATGGCGCTCGACAAGTACATGTACATCATGACGAATCGCCCGGTGACCGGCGACATGGTGCGCCTGCACTACAGCCAGAGCGAGGTCGTCGCGCACACCAGCGAGCTGCGGCACGAGCTGGCGCGCGAGGCGCTCAAACTCCACGGGATTGAACGTAAATTCGAGATCGCGTCGATCGCCGACATCCCGGCGGGCACCGGGCTCGGGTCGTCGTCGTGCTACCTCGTCGGCCTGCTGATGGCACTGCACCAATACCACCGTCATTACGTACCCTTGCAGACACTGGCCGAGGAAGCCTGCCACATCGAGCTGGACATCCTGCAGCAGGGAATCGGCAAGCAGGACCAGTACATGGCGGCGTACGGCGGCTTGACGGTGCTCGACATCGCCAAGGACGGCCAGGTCGAGGTGCGGCAACTGGCGCTGCCGAGCGGCATGCTTGCGGATTTCGTTGCGAATACGCACATCTACTACACGGGCGAGCAGCGCGACGCCAAGGAGATGCTGGCCGACCAGGACGCGGCGATGAAGGACAAGGGCGCGCCGTCGCACGCCCAGGTCGCGGAGAGCCTGCATCAGATCAAGGAGTTGGGGCGCAACATCCTCGGCGCCATCGAGGCCGGCGACTTTGACCGCTGGGGCGTGTACCTGCACGAGCACTGGCTGGCCAAGCAGCGGCTTTCCAAGAAGGTTTCCTTCTCCGCCGTCGATACCATCTACCGCGA
>CAIXAA010000011.1 GCA_903917305.1 uncultured Myxococcales bacterium
AGCCGCGCCACCGCCGACTTCGCCTCGGGCCGCAGCGTGTCGGCCAGCACCAGCGTGCCGAGCAGCGTGTCGCCCTGCGCCAGACCGACGGCCACCGCGTGGTCGGGAACGTCGTGCAGCGGCATGCCGAGGAAGGCGGCGTTGCCGAGCTTGAGGTGGCGGCCGGCGACCAGCCCTTGCACGCCCAGGCCGACAATGCTGCGAAAGTCTTGGACTGCAGGCAGGATCTGCCCTTTGGCGGCCGCCAGGATGCCGCGCGCCACCGGATGCTCCGAGCCCTGCTCCAGCGCGGCGGCCAGCGTCAGGACCTCGTCCGGGTGTTCGCCGTGGATCTGCTGCAGCGCGGGGCGGCCCTTTGTGAGCGTGCCGGTCTTGTCGAACGCGAGATCCGTCATGCGCGCAAGGGCTTCCATCGCGGCGGCGTTGCGTACGAACAAGCCGTTGCGCGCCGCCGTGCCCAGCGCCGCCGCCATCGCCACCGGCGTCGCCAGCCCCAGCGCGCAAGGGCAGGCAATGACCAGGAGCGTCACCGCCGGCCGCCACGCGAGATCCAGGCTGCCGGTGGTCAGCCACCAGCCGGCCAAGGTCAGCACAGCCAACACCAGGATCACAGGCACGAACACCGCGGAGACGCGATCGGCCAGGTCCTGCACGGGAGCGCGCGAGCCCTGCGCCTCCGCCACCTGCGCCGCCAGCCGCGCCAGCCAGGTGTCCAGGCCGGTGGAGGTCGCCTGCACGTCCAGCACGCCGCCGTGCACCAGCGCGCCGGCCATCACCTTGTCGCCCACGCCTTTGGGCACCGGCAGCGGCTCGCCGGTCAGCAGCGCCTCCTCGAGGTCCGCCGTGCCCGCGACCACGACGCCGTCGACCGGCGCCGCGTGCCCCGGCTTGATGCGCACGACGTCGCCGGGCCGCACCTGGCTGGAGGCAATCTCCTGCTCGACGCCGTCCTGCCCGACGCGCAACGCGACGCCAGGCGCGAGGTGCAGCAGCGCGCCCAGGCTGTCCGTGGCGCGGTGCTTGGCCTTGACTTCCAGGTACTTGCCGGTCAGGAGAAACGCGACCAGCGCCGCCGCGCCCTCGAACGGCGGATGCATCGCGCCCTGCATTCCCTCGTGGATGGCGAATCCCCAGGTCAGCAAGGCGCCGAGCGCGATCAGCGTATCCATGCTGCTTTCCAGCTTGGCCGCCTGGCGCAGGGCGCGCACGAAGAAGCCGCTGCCGGCGCCGAAAGCCGCAAGTGCCGAAAGTGTCATCTGAATCGGCCACGGCAGGTGCCAGTGCAGACCGGGCACCATCCCCACCATCAGCGGCAGCGTCAGGAGCCAGGCGATCAGGACGCGCCACAAGGCGTGGCGCACCGCGACCGTGTCGTCGACGATTTCCTGAGCGGGAATCAGCCTGTAGCCACGCGCCTGCACCGCCGTGACCAGGGCGAGGTCCGTCGCGTCCGTGACGACGATGCGCGCCTCCTCCGTCGCGAGGTTCACCTGGACGCCGCTGACACCGGGGACGGCCTTGATGGCCCGCTCCACCCGCGCCACGCAGCTGGCACAGGTCATGCCTTCGACGCGAAAGGTGCGTGTACCCATGGCCATCTCCTAGCGGTACTTCAAGAGCTCGATCAGCTCCTCGACGATGCGGTCGGCATCGCCGCGCTCCTGCGCCGTGACGACGTGGTGGCGCAGATGGCTGTGCAGCACCAGCTCGCCGATCTTGCCCAGCGCGCCGTCCACCGCCTTGAGCTGCTTGAGCACATCGACGCAGTAGACCTTGTCATCGCTGAGCATTCGCAGAATGCCCTCGACGTGGCCCTTGACCGACAAGAGCCGGCGGCGCGCGTCTTCGCGCACGGGATTGTCGAGCACGAGGGCCTGGGAGCAGCAATGGCCGTTGTCCATGACGCTAGTTCACCACGGTCCAGGAGGTGAGCACGTAGCCTTCCTCCACGACCGCTGCCTTGAGCGCTTGCGGATCCGGAGAGCCGCTGACGACGGCCTCGCCCTTCTCCACGCTGACCTCCACGGGCGCCTGCACGCCCGCGACGGCGGCCAGGGCTTGCTTGACGGCCATCGCGCAGTGGCCGCAGGTCATGCCTTCGATCTTGAGCTTGATCACGAGAGCCTCCATCCCACCCCGGGTGGGGTGGGTGCACCTAAAGTAGGCAAGCATGGATGGCGTGTCAAGCAACGACGCCAGGCGGGGCTTGAGCCGCTCGAAAACCGAGCCGTGCATGGCTACTTTTCTCCGCGCCGCGCAACAATCCCGCTATGCTTCGCGCCCACGCCGCGCGGGCGGCACGCACCGGAGCACGCGCATGACCGACCTCACCGGCCTGTCCAAGGACGGCTCCCGCCACGTCACCGACGAGGTCTGGAACACCGCCATCTCCACCATCGGCGCGTGCCTGACCGTGCTCGGCGCTGGCTGGCTGCTGTGGCACGCCGGCACGCTGGGCAACGGGGCGGCGGCAGGCGCGTTCGCGGTCTACGGCCTGGGCACCCTCAGCGTGTTCGTGACGAGCGCGCTGCACCACGGCGTCGATGCCTCGCCGCGCATGAACCACGTGCTGCGGCAGCTCGACTACTTCGCGATCTTCCTGATGATTGCCGGGACGTTCACGCCGTTCTGCCTGCTGCTGGCGCCTGGCGTCTGGGGGCAGGCGGTGCTCGGGCTGGTGTGGCTGATGGCGGTGCTGGGCATCGCGGCCAAGGCGATCTGGCCGCAGCTCGCCAAGTGGAAGACGCTCGCCATGACGATTGGCATGGGCTGGATGGCGCTGTTCATCGCCCTGCCCGTGTACCAGCACCTGCAGCTCGCCGGGCTGGTCGCGGTGGCGACGGGCGGCGTGTTCTTCACCGGCGGCGGCCTCATCTTCGGCTTCGAGCGCCCGAACCCGTGGCCCGGCCGCTTCGGCTTCCACGAGATCTGGCACTGCTGCGTCGTCATCGGTGCCGGCTGCCACTTCGCGGCCATGTGCCTCTGCATCTGACCGACTCGCGCAAGCCATGCGAGCACGCCAGCGTCCGTCGCGGGCAGAACAACCCGTAATGCCTCAGCATTCTCTCCACATGGTACAAACACGCCAGCCAAGGCTGGTGCAGCGTGCGCCCACGAAGTGGTGCAGTGCATCCAGCGAGAATGGTGCGTCCGCTGCAGCACAAATGGTTCATGTCTCCGATGTTGGCCA
>CAIXAA010000012.1 GCA_903917305.1 uncultured Myxococcales bacterium
CCCGCGACCTTCGCGTACTTCTTGACCTTGTCCCAAAAGGATGCCTCGGAGTAGTGCCGGTCCATCCCGTCGGTCTTGTTCGCCATGTCGTCCTCGCAAAGTGCCGCGCATGTGGTCTCGGTTGTCCACAGCAAACCAAAGCAAGAGATCCGCAGCCTATAGCAGGTTCAGCGTAGCCGTCTACCTCGCGACAATACGGGCGATGGCGAACGACATGAAGCAGTTCGGTGAGCACCTTCGAGCCCTGCGCAAGGCCCGCGCGCTATCGCAGGCTGACCTCGGCGAGCGCGCCAGCCTCAACGACAAGTACCTGGGCGAGTTGGAGCGCGGCGAGGGCAATCCTTCGCTCGATGTGCTGCAGCGGCTGGCGAAGGCGCTCGACATCGACTTGGCGACGCTCGTGGGCGATGAGGTGACACGCCTCGGCCGCGATGACCTGCGGGCTGAAGCGGTTCGCCATGTCGACCAACTGCCCGACGACCAACTTCGTGACTTTGTGCGCATGTTCCGGCTCCGCGCCGGGTAGGTAAGAACGAAGGCGCGCGCAGCCCCTTCGTCCCGCGGCCTACCCGCGACATTGCCTACGATACTCGCAGGTCTTGCAGGCCCAACCCGGCGCCGGCCAGAACGCGCCGGCCCGGATGGCCTGCAGCACGCGGCACACGATGACGACCGCCTCGCGCTGCTCCCGCTCACTGCGCACGAGGTCGTGCACCAGCAGCTTCGGCACCCTGGTCTTGGTCATCACCTGCAGCCGCACCTTCGCGGCGCCCGTCGCCGCCAGGTAGAGTCCCACCTGCAGGTCGAAGTCGAGTTGGTCCTGCGACCACGCGCGCGCGGCTGTCTTGTGCTCCAACACCACGATGTCGTCGCCGCAGCGTACGACGGCATCGAGGTAACCGGTCAACTGTTCTTCAATTATTTCGCCAGTATCCGGATCGACAACATCACAGTAGAACGGCGCCTCCACCGCCAGCACTTCGTCGGGGCGCTCGACCCCGGCGAGGAAGGCGCGCACCAGCTTCTCGGCGGCGGCCTGCATGTCCGCCACCGTCTCACCTTCCTCCAGCAGGACGGGCGGTTCCTGCTTGACCGATTCCTCCAGCGACTGCCGCGCGGCCTCCAACACCTCCTCATCCGCCAGCACGACGCCGTCCTTGAGCGCCAGGTAGTACGCCGCCAGCGCCGTGTGCACCGCCGTGCCGAGCACCAGGTTGGCGGACCGGTGCTCGGGCTTCGCGCCAAGGACGTGCCTCATCTCATACAGTTTGGGGCACCGGGTGTAGAGCTTGACCTGACTGACACTCACGTGAAGCGCCGCCCGCTGCGCAGCCTGCAAGAACTCCATGCCGCCTCCTACGCCGCGCTGTTGAGAGCGCGGATGAGGTCGCTGGCTTCGCGAACCGTCAGGAACGCCGACGTCTTGCCGTAGCGCTTGCGCGCCAGTTCCTCGACTTCGCCCTTGCCGAGGCCGTTGGTCTTGGCCAGCTTGGCGATGAACTCCGCCTGCTTGCGCGTCAGGCGATTGGCGTCCGGCACGCCCGGCTCCTCCCCTTCCGCTGCCGGCTGCACCAGCTTGGGCCCTTGCGGCGGTGCCGGCGCATCCTCGACCGCGCACGGCTGCAGACCGACACCCAGCAGCGTGGCCGCCTTCTTGAGCGCATCGGTCGCGGCGGACTTCAAGTCATCGGCGATGCTGACGACCTTGCCCTCGCGGGTACGCGTCAGCTCCGAACCGCCGAACGCGTGCTTGACCACGTCGCCGGCGCGCAACTCGACCAGCACCAGCACCTCCTGTTCCAGCACCTCGCGCTCCAGCACGCGAAAGCTCCAGTCGCCCGCCAGCGCCTCGTTGAGCCGATGCACGATGGCGTGCCCCTCGACGTACTGAATCGCCTGGCCGTTGCGGCCCGGCCGTGTCTTGATGTCGGTGAACGGGCGCGACAGCACCCGAAGCTTGTCCTGGTCCATCAGGCACCTCCAAAGCGCAGGGGCCGGCGCCGGACCATCCGACGCCAGCCCTTGCCGGTAGTTCATACGCTCGC
>CAIXAA010000013.1 GCA_903917305.1 uncultured Myxococcales bacterium
GCCTATCCCGCGGGAAGTTCATGCAAAACACCGGGGACGGAAGCGCACGACCTGATCGAGTGGAAGCTGGTGCTGACCGTGCCGGCGAGCGCGCACTCCCTGGATTTCGATTTCTTCTACCTGAGTTCCGAGTATCCCGAGTACCTGGCGTCGCAGTTCAGCGACCACCTGCTGGTGCTCCTCGACTCCAAGTCCATGAAGGGCAATGTGTTGTTCGATGACACGGGCGATTGCTTCACCGCGACCGCCGGCTTGTTCAAGGTGTGCAAGGGCTGCCCCCTGGGCGACGCCCTGCTCGCGGGCACCGGCTACGAACAGCCCGACACCGCCAGCACCACCGGCGGCGAGATCGGCGGCGGCACCGGTTGGATGACGGTCGGCGCGCCGGTGACGCCCGGCGAGACCATCACCTTGCGCTTCCTGCTGTTCGACGAAGGCGACGGCATCTACGACACGTCGGTGCTGCTCGACCGCTTCCGCTGGAGCGGCGTGACGCTGACCAAGCCGACGCTGACCGCCAAGCCGTAGTCGCTACATCCGCACGGAATACACGAAGTTCGCCTTGGGCGCCCGCAGCCAGCGCGTGCGAATCACGTCGCGCAGGGCCTTCCACGCATCGTCGCGCTCCACGTACTGCTGCACCAGCGCATGGGCCGCCTTGACGTCGCCGCGCGCCTTGATGCCCGCGACGCGCCGCATCAGCGTCTCGACCGCCGCTGGAACCTGGTCGGCGTGCACGACGAAGCAGCCGAGATCCTTGCCATTGGCCGCCGGCTGCTGCGCCGACCAGGTCATCGCGCCCGCCTCGAACAGCGCGCCAATCTGGATCGATGCCAACTGGCTGTAAGGCTTGGGCTTGCCTTCAGGCGTCGTCATCCCCTGGGCGACGTGTCCAAAATCCCAGGCAATGTCAGCGACGTTGGCCATCTGCGCTTCCTTGCGCCCGATCAGGTTCCGCGTCGCCAGCCAATCGGTGTAATACAGCGCCGCCGTCTGCGCTTTCAGCTCTTCGAGCGTGGCCGAGAGCGGCCCGCCGAAGATCTCCTCGTCCGTCTTGCCGCCCACCGCATACTCGCTCGACGGCCCCAGGTTGTGCGCCGCCTCGTGCAGCACGGTGCTCATCAGCTGCGGCTCCGGCTCCGTGGTGACCAGCGGCATCGTCTCCGCGCACAGCAGCGACGCGATCTGCCCGTGAAGCGCTTGTTTGCTATCGGGATCCGTGTACAGGTTCACCATCGCCACCGTGCGGCCGCGTCCTTCGCTCGCCACCGGCCCGTAGTTCGGCAGGCTCTGGCCGACCGTCGCGCCCAGCGCGCTGCGCGAATCGCCGGCATTGACGACGATATCGATAAAATCTGGCAGGTGGAACGCGACCTTGCGTGCGACGTACGGCGGCCCGGCCAGCGTCGCCATCGCCGCTTCCAGTTCGGCCTTGTGCGGCTCCAGCAGGTCATGCCAGCGCTTGGAACCCTGGTTGATTCGGGCAAAACTGACGTGGAATCCCGCCTTTCGGCTGCACGGCTCGAAGTACGTCTCGTCCGGCGCGATGCGCAAATACCAGTGCGAATCCGCGCTGCCCATCTTGGCCCACGCTTCATCGGCTTGCGTCCAGTTGCCGTCGAGAAACGCCTTGGCTGCCGCAGCCAGGTAGGCCTTGAACGCCGCCTCCGCTGGCGATTGCACAGCGTCCGCGGCGGCTTGCAGTTCCTTGGCCACGGCGGCCATGTCCGCCGCCCACAGCGTCTGGAACGGCGCGCCGTTCAACTGCCCCGCCTCGTCGCGCACCACAGCCGTGAACGGCGCCATCAGCGCCTTCTGGTTGGCCGCCGCTGCAAGCTGCGTGCAGAACGCCGGACCCTGTTGCAGATCCACCGGATACAGCCCCGACGTGCGCGGCGGACGGCTCGGCAGCGCGTTGCAGAACGGATCCTTCTCGGTCGAGGGCGCTTCGCACCACGGCGTCTGGTTGCGGTGGAACAGGGCGTGGCTCGGCGCATCGTCGCGCGGGATCTGCGCATCCATGTCCAACACGCCGTTCTGCCTCGCAAACAGGCGTTCGACCCCCGCCGCCGCCGCCAGCACGTGCTGGGCGATGGCGCGATCCTCCGCGGAGGCCTGGCGCAGGTCGGTTTCCACCAGCGTCGGGCGACCTTGGCGCAGCTCCTCCAGCACGGCCTCGCGCCTCTTGCGCTCGGCCGGCGCCAGACCTTCGAGCCGGTGCCCGTGCGTGGCAGCCTGGGCGAGCGCGCGGTAGGCGGACGCGAACTGCGGTCCGAAGCGTTCCTCCGCAAGCCAATCCGCGGCGGAGACGTGGTCAGCGCGCCACAAGACCGCGACTTCACTCGGATCGACTGCGCCATTGGCGTTGGCGTCGGCGCGCCAGTAGAGGGGCAGATCCAACTCCGCCGCGGCGCGGTTGAAGGCGGGGCGTTCTACCTGATTCCAGGCAGTTGCGGACGCCTCTGCCGGCAGCGGGGCGGCGGCAGGCAGGGGGAAACCAGCGGTCACGCTTGCAGGTTTCGCGGGCCGTGCCTCGCGTCGGCAGGCGCCCATGGCAAGGACAGAGCAGGCGCTGAGAAACCAGATGCGGTGCGGGGACATCACTTCTCCTGCGTGGCGGGGCTCGACAGATCCCAGGCCGTCAGCCATTGCGACCCCGAGCGCTGCAGCCCGAAATCGCGCGTCAGGTGGGCATCGAGGTCAGGCAAGTGCGCGGCGCCGTAGAAGATGCCGACGTTGCGCGCGCCCTTGTCGAGCGTCTTGCGCAGCACACCCAGCGCGACCTGGTTGCGCCGCGCGATGAGGATGGCGCCGGGACCTGTCGCCGCGCCCAGCTCGCCCATCGCGTCATCCAAGTCGACAAGTTCGCGGGCCAGCACAAGTTTCAGCGCCCGCGGCCGATCCTTGCGGCCCATCGCCACCAGGAACTCGAGGCCGCCCAGGCGCAGCGAGCCGTCCGCCCGGCGCATGCGCACGGAATCGATGACGCTCCAGCGCACCATCATGCCCAGCAGTTCCGCGAGGTTGTCACGGAGGTTCGCCGCCAGCTCCTCGATGCCGATGTCAGCATGCAGGAAGTTGGGCCGCGTGTAGTCGATGTCGTCCAGCTGAAAGTCGAGTTGCAGCAGGTCCTTGAGCCAGCGCTGCACGCCGGACAGCCCGCTGTCGGAGCGGCCGGCCCGCGCCATGTCGGCGTCGACGGGCGCCACGAGCTCGAAGAGCAGCTTGTCGTAGTGAAGGAATTGCTTTTGCAAAGCGCGGTAGTAGGCCGCGTCACCGACGTGGATCGCGGCCACCAGATCGACCCGCACGCCGCGAGGACCGCGGTAGTGCAGGATGGCGGTCTCGAGCCGCTCGCGGCCGGCGGGATGGTCGACCAGGCGCGCGCAGGCTGTGCCGGGCAGGGGCGCGGGCACGGCGAGCGCCGGATGCACCGCGAGGATGCACAGGCAAAGCGGCAAGAAAGCGAGAAAAGAGCGCGGCATGCGACTCCGCATGCGAGCAGGGCGCCCGCGCGTGCAAGACCCGCTGGCGCCCCCCTCGAATGTCTACAAAGCTTGTGGACTAGCGGGA
>CAIXAA010000014.1 GCA_903917305.1 uncultured Myxococcales bacterium
GACGAACGGATCACCGAATTGCCGATGTTCGCGTTGATCTTGGTCAGGAAGTTGCGCCCGATGATGACGGGCTCCAGCTCCGGATGGTGGATGTTCGCCGGCAGGATGGCGCGGCCGCGGGCGATCTCTTCGCGCACGAACTCCGGCGTGACACTCTCGCGGATGGCGCAAAAGCGCATTTCTTCCGTGATGATGCCCTGCCGAGCGTACCACATCTGCGTCGGCGTCTTGTCGCCGGCGCGGGCGGCAATCCACGCGGCGCGCCGCTTGGGCAGCCCCTGACGCGGATCGCAGCCTTGAGGCCCAGTCGTATCATAGACTTGCAGGCGCGAGCCGTCGGTCAGCGCGATCTCGCGCACCGGCACCTGCAGATCGCCGATCTCGACCTTGTGCGAGCACGGAAAGCTCGCCTCCAGCGGCGCCAACTTCGTGTCTTGCATCAATTTTCCCTGCCTACCGGTGGACGACGACGCGCTTGACCTGCACCGGAACGACCGGCCGATCCTGCAGCGTCTGCGTGGTGCCAATGGCCTTGACGACGTCCATCCCGGAAATCACCTTGCCGAACACGGGGTGACGCGACTGACCCGGCGAGAACCAGTCGAGGAAGCTGTTGTGCACGGTGTTGATGAAGAACTGCGAGCCGCCGCTGTTGGGCTGCCCGGTGTTCGCCATCGACAAGGTGCCGGGCTCGTTGGAGAACTTCGTCGTGAACTCGTCCTGGATCTTGCCATGCGGCGGGCCACCGGTGCCGGCGCGCGGGCTCTGCGGATCCTTGCTGAACGGGCAGCCGAACTGGATCATGAAGTCTTTGATCACACGATGGAAATGCAAGCCGTCGTAGAAGCCGGACTCGGCCAGGCTCAGGAAGTTGCCGGCGGTGATGGGCATTTCTTCGAGGTACAGCTCGACGTCGAAGTTGCCCTTGGTCGTCTCGAACGTTGCGGTGGGGTTGGCCATGGCGATGCTCCGTGGGGTGAAGGCGCGCAAGCTACAAGGTTGCGCGGGCCGAGACAACCCCGATTGCCGCAAGCCCCGGCGCCCCTTGCCGCAGCGCGCGGGTCCAGGCAAAGTCGCGCTCCTCACCGGAGGACCCCATGAAGTTCAAGTGCGACCACCGCTTCCGCAACATCACGCTGGCCCAGTACGAGGCGCTGTACTTCGACGAAGCGTTCAACGAAGCGCTTTGCAAGTCCGTGAATCTGCAGCGCACCGTGCTCAAGATCGACCGCAGCGCCGAGCGCATCCACCGCGAGGTCAAGGTCTCGCCGGATCGCGAAGTGCCCGCGCCCGTGGCCAAGATCATCGGCTCGTCCAAGCTCGAGTACACCGAGCTCGTCGACTACGCCTTCGGCAGCATGCGCGGCACCTGGCACACGATCTCCTCGGTCCTCACCGACAAGGTCGACACACGCGGCACGATGGCCTTCGCGGCGGACGGCAGCGGGGTGCGCCGCGTCGTCGAGGGCGACATCAACGTCAAGATCTTCGCCGTGGGCGGCATCATCGAGAAGTTCATCATCGCCGACGTCGAGAAGAGCTACGAGAACGCCGCCGCCTTCACGCAGCAGTGGATCGACAGCGGCAAGCTCGCTTGATGGACCAGCCGATGCCCCCGCCCGACCTGCTGAGCGCCGAAGAAGAAGCGCGGCGTCTTGCCAAGCTGTTCGCCGGGCGTCCGGCGGAGCTGCTGTCGCTGCTGAGCAACCAGCTCGCCGTGCTCAAGCAACATGCGCAGATGCTGATGGGTCTGTGCGGTCTGCTCATCACCGTGACCGGCTTTTCCGGTGCGCACATGGTGCGTTCGGGCACGTGGGCCGCGGGGCTGATGGTGCTGGGCATCACGTTCGTGCTGGTCGCGGCGGTGCTGTGCCTGCGCGCGCTGACGCAGGTGCGCTGGGTGACCAAGGCGCTGCAGGACGATCTGGAGATGACGGCTCGCGCCATCTTCCAAGGTCGCGACCGGCAACACGCTTTGCTCGGTTGGGCGGCGATCTTCGTGGCGCTGGGGCTGGCGAGCTATCTGGCGGCCGTCGCCGTTGCCGCGCTGCGCGGTGAAGTCGTCGGCTAACCCGTGATGCCTTGCGGCGTCAGCGCGAACCGCTCGCCGCTGTCGTCCGGCGCGTAGCGGCGGCCAACGACGAACAGCAGCAGATTCAACGTGTCCACGTCGATCCACTCGCCGGCGTCCAGGCTGGTCAGCGGCACGTCGGCGAAGTTGAGCGGGCACACGTCCAGCAGCGGCTGCGTCGCGCCTTCCGGCCGCACGCGGATGGGCGCGCCATGGCTGCGGCAGATGGCCGGGCGGGCGTCGTAGATCGTGCAGCGGCCGCTGGAGTCGAGAAAGGCGCAGCCATCATCGTTGCTTGCGAGATCGGCCAAGGCGCCGGGGTGTTCCGCGAGCCAGGCCGCGATGTGGTCGCGCTCGAGGCGCGAGACGCTCAAGCCGGGCAGGCAGCAGCCGTGACAGCCGGCGCGGCAGACCATGCGCGCGCCGTGGCGCTCCTCGATCTCCTTGAACTTGCCGTCGATCTTGGCGAGCACCGCAAAGTACTCGGCGAAGCGGTCCGTCATGGCGTCACCCCGCGTAGAGCCGCACGTCGTTCACCAGCACGTCCATCATCGCCTTGCAGGTCGCGAAGTCCGGGTGGCGCACCATCAGCGTCCCGTCGGACAGCAGCGTCTGGTGCCAGTCGCGCCGCGTCGCGCCGATCGGCAGCAGGTCCTCGATCACCAAGGAAGCTCCGAGCTTGCGCCGCGCCTCCTGCAGCCCTTCCACCGCGCGAATGCGGCCTTGGCCGATCGCGCGCTTGAACACGGCCGCGACATGGTAGCGCCGGTGCGCCGTCGCCTCGAAGGTGTGCCAGCACACGGCGCGCGCCCACTCGCGGTAGATGTCGAAGTCATTCGCGAGGTTCATCTGCTCGACCAGCCGCCCGCCCGGCGCGCGCGCCGCGATCTCGCCAAAGACGATCTCGCCGCTCGACTTGCGGTACCACTCCATGTGCGTGAAACCCGTTTGCATGCCCATGGCTTGGAGCACGTCGCGACCGAACTGCACCGCGTCGTCGATGCCCGCGGCGTGAGGGTCGCGCAGCACGATCTGCGCCGGGCTGATCCACTCGTTCGTCCGGCCGTACAGCGGCTTGGGGTAGTAGGCAGCCACGCTGTCGAACGCGGGCTTGCCGTCGATGCTCACGGTATCATAGGTGAATTCATCGCCGTCGATGAACTCCTCGATGCTCGCTTCCGGCAGGTGCGTCGTGCGCGCCAGCGCCGCGTCAAGCTCCGCGGCGTCCTGCACAAGGAAGGTATCGCGCGTGCCGGCGCCATCGATCGGCTTCAAGATCAGCGGGAAACCGATCACGTCCGCGGCTTCGCGCGCCTCAGTGGCCGTGCGCACACGGGCGTTGCGCGGCACGCGGAGACCGGCTTTCGCCAGCCGATCCTTCATCAAGGCCTTGTCGCGAAACGCATTCACCGTCTCGACCGACATCCCGGGGATGCCGAGCGCCTCGCGCAGCCGCGCCGCGAGGACGACGCCAACCTCCCACAGGCACTCGACGCGGTCGGGCTGCAGGCGGCGCAGCTCCGGCAAGGCGTGGCGCATCGTCGAGGCTTCGTCCAGCAGCTCAGGCACTTCGATGTAACCCGTCAGGTGCTGCTTGACCTCTTGCGGCATCGCGTGCGCCGGCGTGGAGCCCAGGCCCCAGACCTGCGCGCCGACTTCCGCCAGACCGCGCACGAAAGCCGGCATTTCTGCGGGGAAATGTGGCGAGAGAAAGACGACCTTCATGGATGCGCCCGCACCTTGAGCACTTCGCCGACCCGCGTGAGCATCTGGCGCAGCACGTCGTAATCCGGGTGCCGCATGCGCACCCAGGCGTTGGCCATGTAGCCTGCCTCCACCGGCTGCGTCGGCGTGCCCGGCGGCGGCAGGTGCGCGTCGATGATCCAGCGGCCCATCTCGCGGCCGACGATGTCCGCGCCGTCATAACCGGTGATGTAGCCGTCGCATTCTGGCCGCAGCGCGATCAGCCCTGCGGCGTATTCGCGCGACGGGCGCTGGAAGACATCGCCGTGCACGATGGCGTTGGCCCATTCGCGGTAGAGGTCGATGCCGTTGGCGGCGTTGTACAGGTCCCAGGTGCCGACGCCCGGCGGCCGCGCGCCAATCTCGGAGAACTTCAAGCCTTTGGGCCCAAAGAACCACTCCATGTGCGTGGCCGTCGTGCCGAGCTGCATCTCCTCGATGACCTTGCGACCCAGCCCGCGCAGCTCGTCGTAGCCCGGCGCCGCCACGCGGTTGGTCGTGATGATCTGCGGGGAAATCCAGCGGGTGCGCATCGCTTCGAGCACGCCGGGGTAGTAGTGCGACACGAACTCCAGGCGCACTTCGTTGTCGACGGTCAAGGTGTCGTAGAAGCCTTCGTGGCCTTCGATGAACTCCTCGATGGCGGCCGAGCCGCCGTGCCCGAGGTGGAACATGGCGGCACCTGCCCGCAACTCCTCGCGATTGTCTGCGCGCAGCGTGTCCGCGGCGCCCGCACCCGCGCGCGGCTTCAAGATGACCGGATAGCCGACTTTGTCCGCAAAAGTGAGGGCTTCCTGCACGGTGTCTGCCGAGTCGGATTGGGCGCAGGGAATGCCGCGCTCCCGCAGGAACGCCTTCATCGTCGGCTTGTCGCGGCACAGCACGGCGTTCTGCGTCGAAAGTCCCGGAATGCCCGTCTTTTCACGGACCGCGGCCGCCACCAGGATGTGCGCCTCGATGGTCGCCTCGAGCCGATCGACCCAACCACGCGCCTGGATGCGCCGCACCGCCGCGAGCATCGCGCCCTCGTCGCACACGGACGGCACCTGCTCGTAGTAGCCGAGCCAGCCACGCAACTCCGCGTCCATCTGATGGAAAGGCGCCTCGCCGATCCCGGTGACGAACGCTCCGGCTTCCTTCAAGGCGCGGGCGAACTGGCGCTGGTTGGCCGGGAAGTGCGGCGCGATGAGGATCACGTGCATCGGAAGCTCCGGGGAACGGTACAGAGTGGTCGCAGGAACCCGGCGATTCTGGCACACTGCGACGCCCTGAGCCAGCGCCGCCGCGCCATGGAGCCCCGATGCCGCACACCCGTGCGACGATGGACAGCACGCACACGACCGCCATCCTCCTCGGACCGCAGCGCCATGTGGTGACGGTGACGGATGAGTTCGCGCGCCTGCACCTCGACGGAAAAATTGCCGCGATTACCGCCGGTTGGCAGGAGCGCGAACAGGAAGAGGACGAACTGCAGGCGGCCTTTGGCAACCGCGCGGTGGGGCTGCACCTGCACGCGCGCTGCGAGGACGTGTTCTCGCGTGATCCCGAGCTGTTCGCTGCGCATCGGCGGCGCCAGGATCGCCTGCGCAAGCTCCAGGAGCTGTACCGGCTGCGGCTGGGCTTCGCGCTCGACGCCGCGGCGCAGCTGTTCCAGCAGGTGGGGCCGGACGAGCTGCTGATTCCGGAGCGGGAGTCGGCCATTGCCGCCGTGCGCACGCTCGACGCGGAGCACCTGCGCCGCATCAAGGCCATCCACGCCGCGTTCGAGAGCGAGGTGCATCCCGCGCGCCGGCCGGTGCTGGCCGCGCACCGTGCGGCGCTCAAGCGCATCATGGAAGGCTGCGCGGCGGTTGCGATTGCCGGCGGCCACGTCTCGACGTTGCTCAACCGGATGCGCCTGTTGGACGTCGCGGCGCACATCGGGCCACGGCCGGTGCTGGCCTGGTCGGCGGGCGCGATGGTGCTGACCGATCGCGTCGTGCTGTTCCACGACCGGCCGCCGGAAGGCGCTGGCAATGCC
>CAIXAA010000015.1 GCA_903917305.1 uncultured Myxococcales bacterium
GGTTCGGGTTCGGGTTCCTTTCGCCGCAGGTCCCGCACATGGCATTTCGAGGATCCTTCGGGCAGACTCCGCCTGTTTGGTTGCTCTGGAGGACTCGGATGGTTGCAACGCGCGTGTTCCTGGCCAGACGGTCCCTCCTGCTGGCCGCCGCGCTGCTGACCTTGCTCAGCCTTTGCAGCCTCGTGAGCGCCGCGGAGACCGTTCCCGCCAAATCCTCCGGTCCAAAGACCATCGCTCCCGCTGACTTGCGCCCTGGCATGAAGGGCTATGGCCTGACGGTCATCCGCGGCACGAAGATCGAGCGCTTCGACATCGAGATCATCGGCGTGCTGCAAAACGCCATGCCGCAACAGGACATGGTGCTGATCCGCTGCGCCGGCCTCAACCTCGAACACAGCGGCATCGTCGCCGGCATGAGCGGCAGCCCGGTCTTCGTCACGGACCCGCAAAAGGGCGACCTGCTCGTCGGCGCGCTGTCCTACGGCTTCCCGTTCAACAAGGACCCGGTGGCCGGCGTGACGCCGATCGCCAACATGCTCCCGGAGATGGAGCGCAAGCTCGTGCCGGTGCCCATCAACCAGCGCGTCGTCCAACTGTCCAAGACGACCGCGGCCGCCGTGCACATGCCCACCGGCGCGGAAATGCAGCCGGTCGCCGTGCCGCTGGTGCTGTCGGGTTTTGACCCCCAGGTCGCGGAGTCGATGCGCGAGCCGCTGCGCGAACTCGGCTTTCCTTATGTGCAAATGGCGACGGGCGGCACCGCGAAGTCGACGCCGGCGCCGCGTTTCGAGCCGGGCTCGGCCATCTCGCTCTCCCTGGCGCGCGGCGACATCGCCATCACCGGCATCGGCACGGTGACGTGGGTCGACGGCGATCACTTCGTGGCATTCGGCCATCCGTTCAAAGGCTTGGGCCAGGTGCACCTGCCGGTCGGCGGCGCGGACATCCAGTGGATCCTCAGCTCGCAGAACTCCTCGTTCAAGATGGGCACGGCGCTCGCGGACGCGGGCGTGCTGGACCAGGACCGCCAGTCCGCCATCGCCGGTCGCATGAACGCCCGCGCGACGATGGTGCCGGTGCGCGTGAACATCACGAACAAGGACCGCAAGGAATCGCACACCTGGAACGTGGAAGTCACCGATCAGCCGCTGTTCTTCCCGCTGGCCGTGTCGATGGTCGTGGGCAATGCGGTGCGCAGCTCCGAGCCGATTGCCGAGAACGTCGCGCTGACGATGAAGCTGCGCTTCGACCTGGGCAAGGCGCACGCGCCCATCGAGCTGGAAGAGGTGGTCACGGGCTTGTCGGGCATGGCGTCGGTCGGCGAAGTCAGCGGCCTCGTGATGAACGTGGCCAAGACCCTGGTCTACAACGGCTTTGAGCGCCTGCGCGTCGAGCGCGTCGATGCGACGTTCGAGGTCTCCGACGACCGCAACGTCGCGTTCCTGGAGGCCGTGCGCGCGCCGAGCGAGGAGGTCGACGCCGGCCAGCCGATTCCGATCCGCGTGCGCCTCAACCGTCCGAATGCCGAGCCGGTGTGGGAGACGCTGACGCTGCCGCCGCTCAGCCGCGAGCTCGCAGGCACGACGCTGCAAGTGCAGGTCGGACCTGAGAAAAACATGGCGCCGGAGCAGCCGGAGCCGGCCGACATCGAGGACGTGCTGCACTTCCTGCGCTCCCAGATTCCGCGCAACCGCCTCGCGGCCGTGGTGACCCTGCCGGAGCCGACGGTCATGCTGCGCGGTGCGCGCCTGGTCGGTCTGCCGCTGGCGGTGCGCGACGAGATTGCCGGGCATCAGGTGCAAGTGCGCGCCGGTAAAGAGACTTTGCGCACGCACATCGACTTGCCCTGGACGCTCAATGGCAGCGTGACGCTCAAGCTGCGCGTCCGCCCCCTGCCCTAGCCGAACGAAACCTTGAGGAAGATCATGGACCTTCGCCGAATCCTGGTGTCTATGGGTGCACTGGCCTTGCTGGGCGCCGCGCTGCCGGCCTTCGCAAGTCAGCCGGCCGTGTGGAGCTACGCGGACGAAAATGACTTTCGTCGCGGCAACTTGGACGGTCTGGCGCTGCATCCGACGCTGGGCCTGTCCATCGCGCCCAAGCTCGCGCGCACGGGCGTGGAGGCCGATTTCATCCACTGCTGGCTGCGCGACGGCAACAAGCTGTGGCTGGGCACGGGCCTCGAAGGTCGCATCTTCGTCTTTGAAGACGGCAAGGTGCGCGAAGCCGCCAAGATCGACGCCCCGCTGGTCACGGCGATGGTCTCCGACGGCATGGGCGGCGTCTATGCTGCGGTGGTGGGCAAGGGCGAGGTCGTGCATGTCGGCGCGGACTACAAGCTATCGCCGTTCATCAAGTTGACAGATGTCAACCACATCTGGGCGCTGGTCAAGAAGGGCGGCACGCTGTTTGCCGGCACCGGCCCGGGCGGCAAGGTGATGGCCATCGACATCGCGAGCAAGACTGCGAAGTTGTACGCGGAGACCGGCGCGGATCACGTGCTGGCGCTCATCCCCGACGGCGATGCCTTGATTGCCGGCACGTCGGACACGGCGATGCTGCTGCGCATCAGCGGCGAGAAGCAAGTGCGCGCCCTGGCTAGCTTTCCTGGCGCGGAGGTGCGGAGCATCGTGCGCTCCGGCAAGAACCTGTACGCGGTCGTGAACGGCGGGCAGACCGCGGTGCCGCTGGCGAGCCTGAAGCCGACGGCGGAGCGTCCGGGCACGGGTGCGGCGGCCAAGCCGGCTTCGAGCGGCAAGACCGGCAAGGAAGCGGCGGCCAAGGGCAAGGGCGCGGTGTGGAAGCGCGGCGATGACGGCATCGTGTCGCGCGTGTTCGTGTCGCCGGAGGGAATGCTGAGTGAAATCGGCGCTGTCGGCAAGACGCTGGTCGTCGGCGCGGCGCGCGGCGGCCGCGTGGTGATGGGCGACGATTTCGGCGACGTGCAGAGCCTGTTCGACTTGAAGGAGGAGGAAGTGCTGGGCATCGAGATGGGCGCCAAGGGGCCAATCACGCTGCTGACGGGCAAGTCCGCGGCGGTCTACACGGTCGGGACGGGAGAGAGTTCGCCGGTGTTCACGACCGACGTGCTGCAGGAGACGGGGAGCGCGCAGTGGGGCCGCGTCGAGACGGTGGGCGAAGGTCCGCTGGAAGTCGAGTCGCGCAGCGGGTTTTCCGAGACGCCGAATGACACGTGGAGCCCGTGGCAGCCGCTGCAGAACGGCGTCATCCAGAGCCCGCCGGCCAACTGCCTGCAGGTGCGCGTCAAGCTGGGCGCCCCGCAGAGCCGGCTGACGGAGCTGCGGATCCATCGGCAGGTGGCGAACCGCACGCCGCTGGTGACCAAGATCGACACCGTGACGGCCAAGGCGAAGGGAATCATTACGGTGTCTTGGGCCGCGGAGGATCCCGACGGCGACGATCTGGCGTACACGGTGCAGTACCGGCCGCGCGGCTCCAAGCAGTGGCTGATGCTGCACGACCGGCTGTACACGAAGAAAACCATCGACTTGCTGCCGACGGACATGCCCGACGGCTGGTACGAGATTCGCGTGGAAGTGACGGATCGGCTGACGAACGGGCCGAAGGCGGCCAAGGCGACGGCGCGGATCTCCAAGCCGTTCCTGGTGGATCGCGGGCACCCGGAGGCGACGGCGGAGGTCAGGGGGCGCCTGGTGCAGGGCGTCGCGACCGATGCGACCTCGAAGATCGTCAAGGTGGAAGTGTCGCTCGATGGCGCGCCGACCGAACTGGCGGCTGCGCGCGACGGCATCTTCGACCAGCTGCAGGAGTCCTTCGAGCTGGAACTGCCGCCCGAGGCGGCGCAGGGCCACCACACCGTGCTGATCACGGTCACGGATGAC
>CAIXAA010000016.1 GCA_903917305.1 uncultured Myxococcales bacterium
CCGTCAGCAGGGAGCCCAGCAGCCCGCCGACGATGCCGCCCAGCGCGCCGAGCAGCGCCGCCTCCATCAAGAAAAGCGCATGAATGTGCGAGCGTTTGACGCCGACCGCCATCATGGTGCCGATCTCGCGGGTGCGGTCGAGCACGCTCATCAGCATCGTGTTCGCCACGCCGAGCAGCATGAGGATCATGAACACGCTGGCCACCAGGGTCAGGATGAAGTTCTGGCGGAACATCATGTCCTTGAAGAACGGCGCCACGTCGTCCCAGACGTGCACTTCGTAGTCGGGTCCCAGCGCGCTGCGCAGCGCGGCAGCCGTCTCCTTCACACGCTCGATGTCGGCCACGCGCACGGCAATCTCGGTCGCGCGGCCCTCCATCTTGAGCAGCCGCTGCACGAGGGCCAGCGGCGCGAGGCCCAGCTTTTTCTCACCAGGCATCGTCAGTTGCATCGTGCCGATGATGTGCGCGTTCTCGGCCGACAGCGCGCCGTCCTTGTCCGGCGCCAGCAGGGCCGCTTCGCCACTCAGGTTGCCTTTGAGCGCCTTGGCCATCTCGGCGCTCAGGATGATGCCGTCCGCGGCCTGCCCGCGCACGAAACGACCGCCATCGCCGGAGATGACCTCCGCGCGCTTGGGGCAGACGGCGAACTCCCGCTTGGGATCGATGGCGATGGTTCCCATGAACATCGTGATATCGCCGAGGTTCATCATGCCGCCGTAGATGATGCGCGGCGCCACGGCCAGCACGCCGGGCACGTTGCGCACGCGCGCCAGGAACGCGTCGTCGGCCGGCAGGTCCAGGTTCAGCGGTGAACCCAGGACGTTCTTCATGTAGCCTTTCTTGTGGATCTGCAGGCCACCGGTCTGGCCCAGCGCGACGCTCTCCACCATCGAGCGCTGCAGCCCGTTGATCACACCGCGCACGCCGACCATCACGCCCACGCCGATCAGCAGCGCCGCCAGCGTCAGGGCCGTACGCCGCTTGTTGCGCGCGACGTTGCGCAGGGCGATCGGGACGAGAGACCACATCGGCAGGGACCTGGGTCGCAACAAGCGCGGCGGCGGCAGCATGCGCAAGCGGCGAAGTTCGCGCAAGGTCCCAATCAGCTACGCAAGAAGCGTATTCCCAGCCGCGCGCACTGCGTGTAACCTCGGCCGCGCATCCGCAGTTCGCACACCAATACTCCCAGGACAAGGAGACCTTCATGGTTCACTCCCAGCACGGACTCGATCGGCACGGCATCGCCCCTCAAGGCACCGTGCACTGGAACTACCTGTTGCCTGAGCTGATCGAGCACGCGGTGCGCCGCGGCGAAGGTCGCTTGTCCGCCCACGGCGCGTTCGTCACGAACACGCTGCCGCGCACAGGCCGCTCCCCGGAAGACAAGTTCATCGTGCGCGAGGCGGAGAGCGCGGGGCACATCTGGTGGGGCAAGTTCAACAAGCCCGTGGAGTTGCCGACGTTCGAGTACATGCTCGGCAAGGTGCGCGGCTACCTCGATGGCCGGCCG
>CAIXAA010000017.1 GCA_903917305.1 uncultured Myxococcales bacterium
GGCAGCGGCAGCAAGCTGTTCCGATGCCGGTATGCCGCCGGTCGCGTCGGATGCCTTGTTGGCTGCCTCTGCGATGATTCCGTTCGTCGCCGCCAGCTTCTTAAGGCTGCCCAGGCCGCTGTAATCGGCTTCCGCAGTCGCCATGAGGGCTTCGAGTTCACTCAGGTCCAGCTGATCCGGGAACAGCACGGGCGCCACGATGGACTCCGCGGCGTCCATGGCGTCGAAGTCCTGCTGGCTGTGCATGGTGGCGCCCACGGCGGCATCGCGGCGGCGGCCACCGGGCGACACGGACTCCTCGGGCAGCTCGGGCAACTCCGGCACTTCCCCGGATTCCGCCGGCGCCTGCGAGGACTGCTGCAGATCCAGGAAATTCATCACGAAATCGCCGAGATAGACCTTGTCTTCCGGGCCGATCTCGACGGCGCTCGCGATGCGGTGGCCGTTGACGTACGTGCCGTTCGTCGACCCCAGGTCCTCGACGACGAAGCGCTCGCCCTGCACGCGGATCATCGCATGGCGCTTGGAGATGTTCTGCTTGGGCAGAATCACGTCGTTGCCCTTGACGCGACCTACGAGGACCTCGGGCTTGTCGAAGTGGAACGTGTAGACCTGGCCGCTCCTCTCCCGGATCGTGATACTGAACATGCAAGCTCCACTTTCTCGAGCGTCCGCGTTCTCCAGCTTCCGCCTGCATGCGGGCCCGGGCGGGGGCTGATCGAGGCGTCTCGGACAGCACAGGCGGCCAGTATAGTCGACATCCGCGGGCGTTCCGTCAATAGCGGCGATGGCCTGCGCGTGTGCAAATGCGCATCGCGGGCAGGAGTTTTACGTGCAGGCCGCGCACAAGGCCGGGGCTTGCGACCAGGCAGCGCGCAGGCAGGCGACGCCCGCAACACCCGTGGCCAGCACCTCGCGGGCATTCGCGGCGTCGATGCCTCCCAGGGCCACGACATGGTTCTGTTTCCCGTGGATGGATCGGGCCAGCCCGTCCAGCCCGAGCGCCGGCTGGCCCGGCTTGGTTGGCGTCGGGAACACGGGAGACACGAGGATCCAATCGATAAAGGGGTCGCCGCTGCCGAAGTCCTGCGGTCCATCCACGTGAAAGGCGCGCGTCAAGGCAATGGCGCGCGGCGCCGGGCCCGCGCACAGCATCCAGCGGGCCGGCGGGCGGGTGGCTGGCAGGTGCACGAAGTGGACGCCGGCCGCGGTCAGCATCCGCAGGGAACGCTCGACGAACGGCACGCCATCGTCACCGCGCGGCGCCGTCACGCCGATGCGCACAGGCCCAAGCGAAGGCAGCTCCAACGCGTGCAGCCAGCGCTGCCAGGTCCGCGGCGCGACTTCGTGGGCGCGCAGGTACACGGCGGCACGCGGCCCCAGCGGCGCGACGTGGCGGGCAAACTGCTGGAGCTCCTCGCGAAACTGCGGGATTCGCTTCTGCCAGTCCGGCGGCGCAACCGCCAGCAGCCGCGGCGGCATCATGCGATGAGGCCGGTGAGCGGGCTGGAGGCCGACGCATACAGGCGCTGCTCGATGCGGCC
>CAIXAA010000018.1 GCA_903917305.1 uncultured Myxococcales bacterium
GTCCGCTTCCTCCGGCCGCACGGTTCGATCGTCTTCAACGGGGACGACCCGGAGATCAAGCGGCTGCTCAAGGATCCGGAGATCTTCAATACCTTCGGGCATTTCGACGCCATCATCTGCGCCGGCCTCTACGACTACCTGCGCGTGCCGGTCGCGGTGAACCTGACGCGCAACCTCGCGCAGCGCCTGCTGCCGGGTGGCACGCTGTACATCGGCAACATGGTGCCGCACATCCCCAGCCGTTGGATCATGGAGTTGC
Source organism: uncultured Myxococcales bacterium (assembly GCA_903917305.1). GTDB lineage: Bacteria > Myxococcota_A > UBA9042 > UBA9042 > UBA9042 > CAIXAA01. The sequence continues at coordinate 260 of CAIXAA010000018.1, forward strand.
ACCTCGACTGGTACCTCATCTTCCGCACCCACGAGGAGATGATCGCGTTTGCGCAGGAGGCCGCGCCGGACGACGACGTGTTCATCCTGCCGGAGTCCACGGGCTTCAATCCGTTCGTCTGCGTGCACCGGGCCAGCCATGGCTGATGCGCTGCAAGATCAGGATATTGAACGGGAATGGTCGAAGCACCTCATCGACCAGAACCGCCGCGGCGCGCGCACCACCTTCATCATCGTCCTGTTTCTCTACCCCGCCTTCGGCATCCTCGACTACGTCTACGCGCCGCCCGACCAGCTTGCCACGCTCTGGGGCAGCCGCGTCGTCGTGACCGCCGTCACTTTGCTGATGCTGTTCGCAGGCTTGAACTCCAAGTGGTTCGAGCGCTGGCCGATGCCCATCACCGGCGCCTACATCCTGATGTGCGGCTGGGCCATCAGCTTGATGGTCTCCATCATGGGCGGCCTCGCGTCGACCTACTACGCCGGCCTCATTCTCGTGATGATCGGCGCCGGCCTCTTGAACCTGTGGTCGCGCAACGTCGCCATCACGGTCCACGGCGGCATCGTCCTGTCCTACTTCCTGCCCAACCTGCTCGCGGGCCGCATCGGCGACAAGTTCACGGCGATTTCCAACTTCTTCTTCCTCACCGGCAGCGCCATCATCGTCGCCGCCGGCCAGATCTTCACGTACCGCTCGCAGTACCAGCAGCTCGTGACGCAGCTCGCCTTGCAGCGCACCAAGGCGCACCTGGAAGAGGCGCATGATCAGTTGAAGCAACTGGACCAGTTCAAGTCCAAGTTCTTCGCCAACATCACGCACGAGCTCAAGACGCCGCTGACGATGATCCTCTCCCCGCTGGAGCTGACGATCCAGGGCGAGCTCGGGCCGGTGACCGACGTGCAGAAGGCGACGCTGGGGTCGATGCTGCGCAGCGGCATGAAGCTCCTCAAGCTTATCAATGACTTGCTGGACCTGACCAAGCTCGAGGAGTCGCGCATCCGCCTGCGCATCGGCCAGCATGACCTGGTCGAGTACATGCGGTCGCTGGTGGCGCAGGTGCAGCCGCTGGCGCAGCGCAAGTCCGTGGACATGACGTTCGAAGCGGACGTGCAGCGGTCGGTGGCGTGGTGCGACATCGAGCGCGTCGAGCGGGTGTTCATCAACCTGCTGTCCAACGCCGCCAAATTCACGCCGCAGCACGGGCACATCTGGGTGCACCTCGTGGACGCGCCGGACAAGGTGACGGTCACGGTGCGCGACGACGGCCCGGGCTTCCCGGCAGACAAGGCCAAGGCGGTCTTCGAGCGCTTCTACCAGGTCGAGATGGGCGGCACGCGCAAGTACGGCGGCACGGGCATCGGCCTGGCGCTGGCGCGCGAGCTGGTCGACCTGCACGGCGGTCGCATCTGGGCGCAAGCCGAGGTGGGCAAGGGCGCCTGCTTCACGGTGGAGCTGCCCAAGGATCGCGAACATTTCCGGCCGGAAGCCGTGGCGAGCGAGCGCCCGGCGAGCACGGCGCAGGAAGTGGCAAAGGCGGAAACCGAAGGCAATTTCAACGAGATGGCGGTCGCGGTCGCGGGGCGCGACGACTACAAGCTGCTGGACATCGCGGAGGCGACGGACCGTCGCGTCGTGGAGCGCGACCCGGACGAGAACTCGCGCGCGTGGACCGTGCTGGTCGTCGAGGACAATCCGGACATCATCCGCGTCGTCCACCTGACCTTGCGCAGGCATTTCAAGGTGATGGCGGCACCGGACGGGCAGAGGGGCTTGGAGATGGCGCGGGCCCAGAAGCCCAACCTCATCGTCACCGACTTGATGATGCCTGTGATGGATGGCCTGGAAATGACGCGCGAATTGCGCGCGGACCCGAACACCAAGCACATCCCCATCATCATGCTGACCGCGCGCGGCGACATCGAGGATCGCGTGACGGGCCTGGACAGCGGCGTGAATGCCTATCTTTCCAAGCCGTTCTCTGCCAAGGAGTTGCTCAGTACCACACGTGGCCTGCTGAACATCCAGGAGACGCAGGCGGACATCCTGCTGACGCAGCGGCTGGACTCGCTGGAGACGATTGCCGGCGGTCTGGCGCACGAGATCAACAACCCGCTGAACTACATCAAGAATGCCGTGACGCGCGTGCAGATGGACATGGCGGAGGTGCTGCGGCTGGTGCACATCGGGCGCGAGCTGACGGCGGAGGAGGCGGCCAAGCTGCAGAAGCTGGAGGAGCGCGTCAAACGCATGTTCGACACAGCGGATTCCGGCGTGAAGCGCATCGCGGGGACCGTGCAGCTGATGGGCCGCTACAGCCGCGAGGGCTACACCCGGGCGCCGCGGCAGCACGACGTGTTCGAGGCGGCGCGCGACGTCGTAGGGCTGGTGCTGCCGGCGACGGGCCGAGAAGTGAAGGTGACGACCGACTTTGAAGGGCAAGGCGTCATCGAATGCATTCCGGAGGAGTTCAACCAGGTGCTCACGAACCTGGTGCAGAACGCCATCGAAGCGGTGACCGAGGGCACGGGCACGGTCGAGCTGCGCGGGCGCGTCGAGGACGGCTTCGTGCTGCTGACGGTCAAGGACAACGGTCCGGGCATCCCGGAGGACGTTCGCGCCAAGATCTTCACGCCTTTCTTCACGACCAAAGGCCCCGGGCGCGGCATGGGCATGGGGCTGACCATCACCTGGCGCGTCGTGCAGAGCATCGGCGGAACCATCCAGGTCGGCGGGCAGGTGGGCGTGGGCACGGAGTTCGCCCTCAAGCTGCCGGCCATGGCGAGCGCGCCTCGTTCTTGATTCGACAGGCGATTCTCGTTCTGCGCTTGCCGCCTCCTGCACCATGCCGTAGCGTCCAAATGAGCCCCAACCGCGCCTTGCCGCGAGGTGATGACCATGCCCGTTCGGCCTTCTGTGCCCACGGAGAATGTCCGACCGCGCGCGGTCCCGGCGCCGGACGCGGTGCCGCATGCCGTCGCGCGTGCGCCGGTCGATATCGCCGTGCTGGATGATTTGCGTTGTGATCTCGGCTCTGTGGAGCCGGACGCGATCGTCTGCGACCTGCTGCGGATCTTCCTGGACTCCGCCGCGTCGCACATCGCCCGCATCGACGCGCTGGCACAGCAGCGCGATGCCGCTGCCGTGGCCTTCGAAGCGCACGGCCTGAAAGGGGCCGCCGCGACGATGGGTGCCCACCGCCTCGCGGAAGTGGCGTGCCTCCTCGAAGAGGCCGAGCACGCGACCGCGCCGGTCGGTGCGGACGCGCTTGTGGCCGACCTCAAGGCAGAATTCCGCCTGGTCGCCGCCTGGTGCGCGGAGCACTTCCCCGATTCGTCCAAATCTCCGGCGCCTTCGCGACCTGCCGCGTCCTGAGCGGCATCGGCTCCCGGCCGGCGGCCCGCAGATTCCCAGCAACCCCCGCCCGCCTGCGTGCCTTGCGTTGACACGCCTTGACCGTGCGGCGCATGCTGCGCTGGATTGCCGAAAACTGGGGAATTGTCATGAATCTCGCGCAACTGGCGTTGCCGTGGGTGCTGGCGGCCGCCTTTGCAGCGGCCAGCGGCGCGCACGCTGCGGAGCTCAAGCCCGATGACACCCTGCTTGTGCCGGAGTTGCACGGCTTTGTCGGGCAGGGCTACTTCGTGACGACCGGCAACAACTACTTCGACAAGTCGACCTTCAGCAATTTCGGCAGCTTCGAGATGTCGGAGGTCGGCCTCAACGTCACGGTGCAGTTGACCAGCCGGCTGCGCACCGGAATGCAGTTGTTTGCGCGCGACCTTGGCCCCATCGGCGATTACCGTGCCGCGATGGACTGGTACTACTTGGATTACAAGTGGAAGGATTGGTTCGGGATTCGCGCGGGACGCGTCAAGCTGCCGTTCGGCCTGTACAACGACTCCATCGACATCGATGCCGCGCGCAACGCCATCCTGCCGCCGCAATCGCTCTATCCTGCCGCCGACCGCGACTTCCTGCAGGCGCAGACCGGGGTCGAGCTCTACGGCTACCAGCACCTGGGCGGTCTCGGCGCGCTCGACTACCGCTTCTACCTCGGCACCATCTTCATCGAGCCGCGCCAGATGAGCGTCGTCTACACCGTGTCCCGCCTGGAGATTCCCTACGTGACGGGTGGTCGCGTGTTGTGGGAGACGCCCATGGACGGTCTGCGGCTGGGCGGCAGCCTGCAGGCGCTGCGGCTCGACACGACGCTGGACGTGCCGCTGCTGATGACCCAGTTCACGGTGCGCATCCCCGCAGTGTTTTGGGTGGCTTCCGCCGAGTACCTGATGGGCGATCTGCTGTGCGCCGTGGAGTACAGCCGCTGGCACCTCCACTCGGAGAGCAGCAACATCAGCCTGCTACCCGACATGGCGCGCGTCAACGAACGCGCCTACGCCAAGGTGTCCTATCGCCTTGCGCCGTGGTTGCAGCCTGGGTTGTCCTACTCCCTGTTCTTTCCGGACATGGACCACCGCGCAGGGCGCGCGGCCCAGCAACACGACGTCTCGGCGACGTTGCGCTTTGACATCCTGGCGAATTGGCTGGTCAAGCTGGAGGCGCACTACATGGTGGGGACGGCGGCGCTGGGACCGCTGTTGGTGAGCGAGCCCAATCCAAGGTCGCCCGACAACGACAACCGGCCGCTGAGCGAACTGCAACCGAACTGGTGGCTGTTCCTGGCCAAGACAACCGCGCATTTTTGAGGCATTGCCGTGCGCAGATGGCTGAACATGGTCTTCGTCCTGGTCCTGCTCCCGCCGTCCGGCTCGCGGGCGGTCGAGGGGCAGCGCGTTCCGGTGCCACCGCTGCGGGTCATCGCACACCCGAGCAACCCTGCGACCAGCA
>CAIXAA010000019.1 GCA_903917305.1 uncultured Myxococcales bacterium
CTTCTGCAGCAGCTCCTCGATGAGCGGCTTGGCCTCCTCGAACGCGATCGCCAGGCTCTTCTGGAACGCCCGCGCCTGCTGCTTGGTGATCTTCTCCGGCAGGTTGTCCAGGACTTTGGCCGGATCGATGGCCTCGTTGTCGATGCCCTCCGCCAGCGCCAGCAGCGCGTGCGTGGTCGCCGTGTCTTCCAGCACCGCGCGCAGCGTGTCGTCCAAGAGGCGCGTGGGCTTCTTGCGCGCCAGGTCCGCGCGCGCCGCTTCGGCCGGATCCTCGGAGCGCACCCGCTTGCGGTACAGCTTGGTGATGCGCAGCAAGGTCGCCATGACCGGCAGGGTCTCGGGCTCCGCGCCGGCCAGCTTCTTTTGCTTGCCGACCTCGACCACGTCCGCGACGCTGGCGCGGCCGAGCTGCATCTTCTCGAGCGTGTCGCCGATGACCTCCGAGAAGTACGGCTCGCACACCGACTTCTGCAGCTGCGCGCTGATCTGGTCGCGGCGCTGCGTCTCGCTCTTGGCGTTGTGGACGTCGTGCTGGATCTTGACCTGCTCGGTGGCGAAGTGCTCGAGCTCGCTCAGCGCCTCGATGACCTGCTGGCAGATGGCGATCTCGTCGGCGCCACCCACGCCGTCGTCCATCGACTTGACCAGTTCTTTCAAGGAGAACGGCGGCCGATCCCCGCCGCGCCGGTTCTCGCTGCGGCTGAGGATCTCTTCGCGATCCAGGCCTTCCGCCGCGAGCTGCGCCTGGCTCTGCCGGTCCTGCTCCACCCAGGTGATGATCTGCTTGGCGTTTTCGCGCAGACCGAGCACCGCCTCGAACGTGTGCTTGGTCGACAGCAGCGCGTCGAGCACCTCGTGCTCGCCCATCTCGATGCGCTTGGCGATCTCGATCTCGCCCTGGCGCGTCAGCAGCGCGACCGAGCCCATCTTGCGCAGGTACATGCGCACGGGGTCGTTGGTGCGCAGGTACGTCTCCTCGACGTAGCCGACGGTGTCGTCCTTGTGCGCGGCCATCGGCACCGGCGGCGGCGCCATCGGGCGCGGCGGCGGCGCGGCGGCGGCATCGCGGGCGGCCTGCTTGTGGTCAAGAACCTCAATGAAGTTCGCACCAAGCACCGCAAGGATGTCGTCGAGGACGGCCTTGTCGAAGTCGGTCGAGCCGACGACGCGCTGGATGTCGTCCACCGACACGAAGCCTGCCGCCTTGCCGCGGTCAATGAGGCTGCGCAGATCGTTGTCCTTGATGTGGTCGAGCATCTTCACCATCCTCTCGGCCCGGTAGCGGACGCGGCAGCACCCTGCTGCTTCCCTGACCGGCTCAGTGCATAAAGGTTCTGTTCGAGCTGGAACTTCTGTTGGGCAAGGGCAATCTGCTGCCCTGCCGGAACGCCCGGGCGACCCATGGCCGCCTTGAGCTGCTCGATCTGGTCTTTCAAGTCGCGCTCCTGCAGCCGCGCCAACACTTGATCCAACCATTCGTGGGCGCGGTCGGCAGCCACCACCGGCGCGGCGATCAGCCAGGCCATCACGGCGCGGCGCGCGACACCATCGGGCAGGTCCTGGGCCCACTGCAGCACGGCCCGCGGGTCCAACTCCGCGTTTCGACTGCGTCCACACAGGTCGCGAAGGGCCAGCCGCATTCCCGAGTGGCGCACCAGCTCGATGCCGCCAAGCCTCTCGGCCTCGGCCAGAAGCGAGGGATACCAGACGAGAACTTTTGCCAGATCCGCGTCCACCGGGTCCAGGGCCGGCTCGTAGCGCGTCGGATCCGGCGGGGCGTCGTGCGCCTCGCTCGGCGCGCGCGGCACGATGTGCTTCAAGTAGCCGCGCAACGTCTCGCGGTTCTCCACGGTGCCGCGCCCGACGACGCGCGCCGCCAGGTAGTCGCGCGCCATGTCGCGGGCGATCGGATCGGCGATCGAGCTGAGCAGGGGCCCCACCTTTTGCAGGACCTGGGCGTTGCCGCCCAGCGAACCATCGCTCTCCGCCAGCAGCGCGTCGATGTAGCCCGTCACGAATTGCGGCGCATTGTCAAGCAGTTCCTGGAACGCCTTGGCGCCGCGCTGGCGCACGAAGCTGTCCGGGTCCTCGCCATCGGGCAGCACGACGAACACGCCGTCCAGGCCCTGATCGACGCACACCGGCACGGCCTTCATCGCCGCCTTGCGCCCCGCCGCGTCGCCGTCGAACACCAGCGCCACCTTGTCGGCAAAACGCTTGATCTCGCGAGCTTGCATCTCGGTCAGCGCGGTACCCATCGGGCAGACGGCGCTGGCAAAGCCGGCCTGATGCAACGTAATGACGTCGATGTTGCCTTCGCAGACGATGGCCAGCTTGGAGCGGCGGATGGCTTCGCGCGCCTGGTACAGGCCAAAGACGCAGCTGCCCTTCTTGTAGAAGTGCTTGAAACGACTGTCTTCACCCTCGCCGTCGAGCGTGGTCTCCGGCGAGTTCATGTACTTGGCGACTTCCTTGTCCGCGCCCAAGGCCCGCCCGCCGAAGCCGACGATGTCGCCCGCCGCGGTAAAGATGGGGAACATCAGGCGGTTGCGGAAGCGGTCGTAAAGACCGCCGCTCTGGCGCTGCACGCCCAAGCCCATGGCAAGCAGGTCGCGATCGCCGTAGCCGCGACGGCGCAGGGCGTCGCAGAGGTCGGTCCAGTCCGTGCCGGCTGCGCCGAGGCCGAAGCGCTCGATGATGTCGGGCTGCAGGCCGCGACCCTCGGCGTAACGGCGCGCCTCTTCGCCGCCACGTTGTGCAAAACGCTCGCGAAAGAAGGCCTGGGCCGCCTTGTTGAGCTCGAGCATGCGGCCGCGCTCGGAGCGCTCCGCCAGGGCGCGCTGCACGTCTTCGGGCTTGACGTCCTCGCGCTGCAGGACGATGCCGAGGCGATCCGCAAGGTATTCAACCGCTTCAGCAAATCCCAGGCCGCGTGTCTCGCGCACGAAGCGGATCACGTCGCCGCCCGCACCGCAGCCGAAGCAGTGGTAGACCTTGAGGCCGGGGTTGACAGTGAAGGACGGCGACTTCTCGTTGTGGAAAGGGCACAACCCCTTGACAGTACTGCCAACACGGCGCAAGTCGACGACTTCGCCAACAATGGCGATCATATCCGTTTGCTCGACAACGTCGCGCACGGTGCGTTCGGGAATGCGTCCTGGCATGTTCCTAATCGTGCGACCGCGCGCTCTGACCCGGCACTCGCCCCAGCGAGACCCGTGCAGGGGACCCGGTAGTATAAGGTTGCGGGGGAGGGTGCGTCAAGGCGACGCCCCCGCGGCGATCCGGCTTGCGCCGCTGATTCCGCCTTCGCGATCGGGTGTTCGACGCAAGCTGGCAACTGCCGTCCATCGTGCTAGACTTTCGCCCCCTTCGCGCCCTGGCCCTTTTGCGCGCCGCACCTGCGCGACCAGCGAGTCGATGATGATGCAGCCCCTCGCCCAAGCCTTGAACCGCTGGCAACTTCTGTTGACGCCGCTGCTGCTTGCCGCCGCCTTCCTGCCGGGGCTCGGGCGCGCCGGGCTGCTCGATCCGTGGGAGATGGACCGCGCCGCCGTCGCGCGCACGATGGCCGCGAGCCCGCGCGTCGTCGTCGTCGAAGGCGAAGATGGGGCGCTGCTCAAGGCCTTGGAGCACGACGCCCCGGGACGCTTCGGCCTGGTGCGCGCCGCCGAGAAGGCCGACGTGCCGGCGGCGACCGCGCTGCAACAGGCCGTGGCGCAACTGAATCGGCGTCTGGCGCACACCGTCGTCGTCGACGCCGATGCCGTGCTGGCCAAGGGCGATCGCGGCGGCATCGACAAGCTGGCGGCGCCGCTCGACCAGATCGAGAGCCAGAACCTGGGCACGGCGGTGCTGCTGGTGACCGCGAACGATGCCGGGCAGTTGCGGCACGATCTGGCGGCGGCGCGCGGGCGCCTCGTACAGAAGTCCCTGGTTGGCGGCGCTTTTGCCGGCATGTTCGGCGACGAGACGGCCGGGCCGGCGCTCGCCCCGCTGCTGGCGGGACCGGAGTGGGTGACGACGCGCGCCGCGATCGCGGCAACCCTGCAGCAGCACTGCCCTTCGCCGTGGAGCATGCCGCTGCACAAGAAGGACACCCAGTCGGTCGCCACGCCCTGGCTCGACGCTGCGCTGACCGCTGCGAGCCTGCACACCTTCGGCCCGACCGAGTTCGCCGCCCGGCTGCCTGGCGCGTTGATTGCGATTCTGACAGGCCTTTTGCTGGTGCTGGCCACGGCGCGCCTCTGGTCGCCGGCGCAGGGCTGGCTGGCCCTGCTCGTCTACGCCACGCTGCCGATGACCTGGGGCCTGGCGCGCACGGTCACCTTCGAAGCCACGGCGCCGCTGGGCATCGCGCTGCTGACGCTGGGCCTCGCGCTCGGCGTCGCCAACCGCATGAAATCGTGGTGGCTCTGGTTCGGCATGGGCCTCGGCGTCCTCCTGTTCGGGCGCGGCCTCGCCGGCCTGACGATGGCCGCCGGCATCGCCGCCGCCTACGTCCTGGCCACCGGCGATCTGCGCAAGCGCGCGATCCTGCCCGCGATCTTCGCGGTGCTCTGCCTCGGCGCGGCCACCTTCGTCGTCCTGCGCAACGACACCAGCCCCTTGCTGCGCAGCATGCGCTTCACGCAATGGCCCTTCGGCGGCGGCCCGGACAACGTCCACCGCGACTTCTCCTGGTTCATCGGCCAGGCGGGCTTTGGCCTCTATCCTTGGGGCGCGCCCTTCGTCCTCGGCCTCGCGCGCCTGTTCGGCGCCCCAGGCCAGGCCGAGGAGGCCGAGGGCCGCCGCCCGCAGATCGCCCTCTTGCTCGGCGCTGCCGTGCCGCTGGTCGTCGTCGCGGTCTTGATCCGCCAATTCAACCACTTCGTCGTGCCGTTCGCGCCCATCGTCGCCGTCGTCACCGCCGTCCTGCTCGCCGACGTGCGCCTGGGCAAGCTGGAAGGCCGCCTCGTCGCGTTCTTCGTACTGCTCGCGACGCTGATGCTGCACCGCGAGATCGGCAAGGGCGCCGATGCCTTGACGCGCTTTGTCGCGTTCGATCCGCCGCTCGCGCCGGAGACCGGCACCTATCCGTGGCCCGGCGAGCTCATCATGCCCAAGGCCTTGGCTGCGCTCGCACTTTTGTGCGTCGCTGGCTTCGCGCTCGGCATCGCCCGGCCGCTCGCCACGATCCGCGAACAGGTCCTGCGCCTGCGCGGCAGCCGCGCCGCCGCCTGGGCCCTGGGCATCACCGGGATCTTCTGGGCCCTGGACGCGCTCATCTCGCTCGGCACGAAGCTCGACGTCCTCTTGAAGACCAACTCGATGGTCACCGGCTACGCCTACGATCGCATGTGGGTCACCTACCAGGGCACGCGGCCCGAAGTCCTCGCCGGCGCAGTCACTTTTGCCCTCCTGCTGACCGCCGCGGCCGTCGCGACCCTCCTCGATCGCGAGGCCATCGAACGCCACGCCCTGCTGCGCGTTCCCTTGAAGATCTCCAGCCTTTTGCGCCCGGCCGTCGTCGGCTTGTCCCTGTGCGGCGCGGCGGCGCTCGGCGTGCTGCTCAGCGGCCTGGCCATCCACGACCACGTCCAGCACCACGGCTGGGCCAGCGCCGCCGCAGCTGGCGTGCGCTCCGCCGCCTTCCTGGCGCCCTTGAAGCTGGCGATCTACGCCGCCATCGGCACCTGGCTCGTGCGCCGCGCCGCACCCGGCAGCCTGTTCGACCCGGCGCGCGAAGGCTCGCTCTGGTCGCCGCTCTGGCGCAGCCTGCGCGACTCCGGCGGCTTCCTCGTCGCGCTGCTCAGCCTCCTGGCGCTGGCCGGGCTCGGCATCGGCGCCAGCCAGGCCGCCGGCACGTGGACCTACGCCTTTCTCGCGTCCTGCTGGGCCCTTGGCTTGCTCGTCGCCCACGTCGTCATCGGCCGCGCCGGCAGCGACGCCTCCAAGTACGGCTGGCCCCTGCTCGCATCCGGCACGGTCATCGCCTCCTCGATCTTCTGGCTCCTCGCCGCCCGCTACCTCGGCGAAATCCCGGCGCGCGGCGAGGCGATCCGCTACCTCGTCCACGTCCTCGTGACCGCCCCGGACAGCGGCGGCCTGCTGTGGATCGCACTGTTCTTCGCCGTCAACCGCCTCGCGGCCGGCCGCGCCACGCTGGAGCGCATCCTCAGCTTCGGCCTGGGGCTCCTCGGCAAGCTGGAGCAACCGCGCCCGGCGATTGCGCTTTTCGCCATCGCCGGCGTGCTGTTCTCGGCCGGGTTCGCGTTCTCGCTGCTGCCCGGCCTGTCGGTGCACTACTCGCAAAAGCACCTGCTGGTGCGCATCGCCGAAGTGGGAGGCAGCGGCCGCGATGCCGGCGGCGCCCCGCGCACGTTCTCGCACGGCTCGACCAAGTCCGGCAGCGACAACAACTTCTACACGCAGTCGATGCCGACCATCGAGGACCGCCCGACGGCGCTCGCCCTGCTCGCCGACCAGGAGACGCAGGCGCGCATCACGGACAACACCGAAGGCGGCACGACGCGCACCGTGAACCTGACCGGGCATCCGCAGCGCTTCCTCGTCGTGCCCAAGGACGCGTTTTCAGAGCTGAACCATGAGTTCCGCCTCGCGCATGATGGCCAGCACATCGCGGTGCTGGATGCGCGCTCCTCGCGGCTCGTGCTCGCGGCGTCCAAGCTGCTGCCGGGTCAGGAGGACGAGAACTGGCTGCGCAAGTCCGTGTTGACCCAGGCGCAGTTCGATGCGCTCAAGGGCGTCAACAAGATGACGGCGAACTTCGACAACTCCTTGCAGCTCATCGGCTTCAAGCTGGCCGAGAACGCGGTGGCGCGCTCGCAGAAATACAAGCTGACGCTGTACTGGAAGGTGCTCAAGGCGACCACGACGTCCTGGAAGCTGTTCATGCACCCGCACCCGCTGCACCTGGACCGCTGGCCGCTGAGCCCGCCGGACCCGAGCGAGGATGAAAACAAGCCTTGCATCGGGTGCTTCCAGACCAACCACTGGCTGACGGGCGACATCATCGCCGACAGCTTCGAGCAGGAAGTGCCGCTGGGCACGCAGTCCGGGCCGAACGAGATCATCCTCGGCTGGTACAACCCATCGAATGATCAGCGCATGCCGCTGCTGTCGGCCTCCGGCGAGGGCGTCATCAAGCAGGGCGACAACCGCGTGACGATCGGCAACCTGCAGGTGCGCTAGGGGACCCGTCAGAGACTCGTTTCTGATGGGGCCGTTTTCCTGTTGTTGGGTCGCCGAGCGCGCCGCTGCGGACGCGCCGGCTCCGCCGAAGTGGACTCCACGATTCCTGATGGGTGCTCTAGATGCAACGAAAAGCCCAGAGTTTCGAGACGGTGGCTTGGGTCGACGACGCGACGCACCCGCGGGTGCGCATGATCGACCAGCGGCTGCTGCCGGTGGAGACGGCGTACCTGGCTTGCGAGGAGCCGGAGGAGGTTGCTGAGGCGATCCGCACGCTTGCCGTACGCGGTGCGCCGGCCATCGGCATTGCGGCGGCCTACGGCGTGGCGCTGGCGCTGGTGCGCGCGGTGGCCCAGGGCCTGCCGGCGGAGCAGTTCGATGCGCTGTTGACCTCGGAATTGCAGCGTTTTGCCGCGACGCGGCCCACGGCGGTCAACCTGTTCTGGGCGGTCGAGCGCATGCGCCTGTGCGGTGCGCGCAGCGCCGGTCAGACGCCGATGCACCGCGCCCGCGGCCTGCGCGACGAAGCCTTGCGCATCCATGACGAGGACATCGCCTGCTGCCTCGCGATCGGTGCCCACGGCGCCCCGCTGCTGCCGGATGCCGGCGGCGTGCTGACCCATTGCAACGCCGGCGCGCTGGCGACGGGCGGGCAAGGCACGGCGGTGGGCGTGCTGCGCTCGGCGTTTGCGCTCGGCAAGCACCTGCACGTGTATGTCGATGAAACGCGTCCGCTTTTGCAAGGCGCGCGGCTGACGGCGTGGGAGTGCGCGCAGGACGGCATGCCGGCGACGCTGCTGACCGACAACATGGCGGCGCACTTGATGAAGCTGGGCAAGGTGCAGGCTGCGGTGGTGGGCGCCGATCGCATCGCGCGCAATGGCGACTCGGCCAACAAAATCGGCAGCTACGGCGTGGCAATCCTGTGCAAGTACCATAACATTCCGTTCTACGTCGCCGCGCCGACCACGACCGTCGACCTCGCGTGCGCCAGCGGCGAGCAGATTCCGATCGAGGAGCGCAGTGCCAGCGAAGTCACGCACCTGCGCGGCGTGCAGATCGCGCCCGCTGGTGTCGGCGTCTTCAATCCGGCGTTCGATGTGGTGCCTGCCGCGCTGATTGCGGGTATCATCACGGAACACGGAGTCGCACGCGCGCCGTTTACGCAGGATCTGGACGCCATGGTCGCCCAGGCTGCCGCGGCGCGTGCGTTCTAGCAGCAGCGACCCAAGCATCCTGGAGTGCCCGTGAAAACGACCCTGCCCTCGGGCCTGACGGTCCTCACCGAGTCTTCGCACGCGTCGCCCGTCGTGGCCCTGCAAGTCTGGATCCGCAGCGGCGGCGCGGACGAGCAGGACGGCGAACGCGGCCTCGCGCACCTGCACGAGCACATGCTGTTCAAGGGCACGCCGACGCGCGGTGTCGGCGAAATCGCTGCAGCCATCGAAGCTTGCGGCGGCCAGATCAACGCGTGGACCAGCAACGACCACACCTGCTACCACATCGTCCTGCCGTCGCACGAGTGGCGCCAGGGGCTCGACGTGCTGGCCGACGCGGTGTGCCATCCGCTGTTTGATCCCGAGGAGTTGGCGCGAGAGATCGAGGTCGTGGTCGAAGAGATCAAGCGCGCCGCGGACAGCCCGAGCCAGGTCGGCTTCCAGCGGCTGTTCGAGCAGATCTTCGCCGGGCATCCCTATGCCTTGCCCGTGCTTGGCACCGCCGAGAGCGTGCGCGGCATGACATCGCAGCGGATGCGCGCCTTCTACGAGAAGCACTACTGCGCGCGCAACACGACGGTGGTGGCCTCCGGCGATCTGCCGCAAGACGGCTTGCTCGAAGCCATCACCCAGGCTTTCGCGGATCTGCCCAAGGGGCCGGCGCCGGAGCGCTCCGCCAGGCCAGCCGGGCAACCGCCGGCGCACGCCATCGTGCCGCAGACCACCTTCTCGGAGAGCCGCGTCCTGGTCGCCTGGCCGGCGCCACACCTCGATCATCCGGACGTGCCGGCGCTGGATCTGCTGACGATGGTGCTCGGGCAAGGCGATTCCTCGCGCCTGGTGCGCGTGCTGCAGCGCGAGCGCGAGGTCGTCAATGACGTCGGCGCGTCGAGCTACACGCCGGTGCGCGCGGGACTTGTCGCGATCACGCTGCTGACCAGCGCGGAGCGGCTGCGGCCGGCGCTGACCGCGGCGCTCGAGCTGCTGCGCGACTGCCAGGCCCAGGGCGTGACGCAGGCGGAGCTGGACAAGGCGCGCAACAACGTCCTGGCCGAGGCGACCTACAAGCTGGAGACTGTGCAAGGCCTCGCGCATTCGCTGGGTTATTACGACGCGGCGACGGGCGATCCGGACTGGGAGCGCGTCTACAACCAGCGCATCGCCGCCGTGACGGTCGAGGACCTGGCGCGCGTGGCCAAGCAGTGGCTGGTGCCGGAGCTGATGCAGATCGTCGCGATGCCGGGCCAGGACGCGGCGGGCGCGCTGCCGGAACCTGTCGAATTGCTGGCGCAAGCCCAGGCGGCCCTGCGGCCGCTGCGGCGCACGGCCAAGAGCCTGCGCACCGGGGATGTGGTCGACGGCATCGAGCGCATCGTGCTGCCGAGCGGCGATGTGCTGCTGGTGCAGCCCGATGCGACCGTGCCGATGATGGGCCTGCGCGTGGCGGCGATGGGCGGCCTGCGCAGCGAGAACCGCTTGATTTCAGGCACATCTCACCTGCTCGGACAGATGCTGACGCGCGGCACGGCGCGGCGCTCCAGCGACGAGATTGCCCAGCGCATCGAGACGCTGGCGGCCGGCCTGGGCGGTCAATCCGGCCGCAACAGCCTGGGATTGCAAGCCGTGACGCTCTCCGCCTCGCAGCGCGAGGTGCTGGACCTGTTCTTCGACGCGCTGTTCCACTCGGCGCTGCCGGAGACCGAGCTGGAGCAGGAGCGGCGCGTGCAGCTCGAGGACATCCGCCACCAGGCCGACGCGCCAGCGCGCCAGGTCATGAAGGCGCTGACCGCGGCGCTGTACGGCGAGCATCCGTACGGCCTCGATCCGCTCGGCACGGAGGAGAGCCTGCAGGGCCTGAACCGTGCGGATCTCCTGGAGATGCTGCGCGGACAGCTGGCACCTGGTCGCCTGTGCTACGCGGCGTCCGGCGATGTGGACCCGGACGCGCTGGCCGACACGATCGCCGCGCTGACGCCGAGCGATCGCACGGCGGCGCCGGCGCTGCCGCCGATGCCGACGCCGGTGCTCACGGGCGTCACGCAAGTGCGCCTCACGGCTGACAAACAGCAGGCGCACCTGGCGCTGGGCTTTCGCGGCACGACGCTGTACCAGCCGGACCGGCACGCGCTGGACGTGCTCTCGACGCTGCTCAGCGGGCAGTCCGGTCGTCTTTTCCTGGAGTTGCGCGACCGGCAGAGCCTCGCCTACACGGTCAGCGCGATGCACGTGGAAGGCATCGACGAGGGCTATTTCGCCGTTTACATGGGCACTTCGCCGGACAAGCTTGAGCAGGCGCTGGCCGGGCTGCGCACGGAGCTGGACAAGGTCGTGCAGGCGCCGGTGCCGCAAGTGCAGCTGGACCGCACCAAGCGCTACCTCGCGGGCGGCCACGCGATTGGCCTGCAGCGGCGCTCGTCGCGGGCGGCGACGCTGTGCCTGGACGAGCTGTACGGTCTGGGGCGCCAGGCCTACCGCGGCCACCTGGAGGCGCTGCTGGCGGTCACGGTCGAGGATGTGCTGCAAGCCGCGCGCGCGACGCTGGATCCGCAGCGCTGCGTGGAAGTCGTGCTGGCGCCTTGAGTTGCCAGTAGGGCGGGGGCTCGTGCCCCACCGCGGCGGGGCACGACCGAGTCAGTCCGCGGTGAGCATCTTGAGCCACGAACCGCCCTCGATGCTGCCTTCGCCTTCGTTCTTGTTGTTCTTCTCGGCCGTCGCCTTGATGCGCGCCGCGATCACCTGCGCGCGCGGCGTGCCGGAGCTGAGCAGCTGCTCGCCGGCCTGCGCCTCGCGGTCCACCATCGACTTCAAGGCGAGGTAGGAGCCCCAGCCGACCTGGCGGATGCCATTGACGAAGAACGCCGGCGTACCCTGCGCGCCCATCTTCTCGGCCCAGGAGGCCTCGGTCTTGATGCGCTCGGCGTTCTTGGGGTCGGCGATGTCCTTGTCCCACTGCGCCATGTCCAACTTCAATTCCTCCGCGTACTTGCGAAGGCTGCTGTCGTCCAGGCCGCCGCCGAAGAAGAGCTTGTCGTGGTACTGCCAGAACTTGCCCTGGTTCTTGGCGGCCAGGGCGGCGAGCGCGGCGGGCTTGGAGCGGCCGTGCATCTCCAAGGCGTTGTTGCGGAACACCACCTTGACCTTGCCGGGGAAGTCGAGCGCCAGCTGCTTGATCGGATCCGCGGAGCGCTTGCACACCGGGCACTGGAAGTCGGAGAACACGTTGACCAGGACCAGCGGATCCTTGGCACCCAGGAACGCATTGCCATTCTTGGGCGAAGTTCCCAACTTGGCGATGTCCGCGCCCTTGCCCGCACCTTCATCGCTCTGGGAGTCGAGGCTGGACGGAGCCGAAGGCTTGCTCGGCTCGGGCGAGGCCGAAGCGGGCTCGGGCTTGGCGGCCTCCGCAGGCTTGGCAGGCTCGGGCGGCGCAGGCGCTGCCGCAGGCTCCGGCGTGACCGTGGCCGCGGCGACGGTGGCGGCCGGTTCCGTGGACGGTGCCGCGTGCGACTTGCCGTCCCAGCGCCCGACGAGGTA
>CAIXAA010000020.1 GCA_903917305.1 uncultured Myxococcales bacterium
CGGGTCGAACCCCAGCAGCCGGTGCAGCGTCGTCGGTTGCAGCTGCCGCAGCCAGTCGCGCTCCGGCTCCGCGAACGCCGCATCGGTCGCCAGGCCGTCGCGCATCGCCTCGAGCATCCGCACCGCCGCCTTGCCGGTCGGCGCCGCGAGCGCCACCTTGGGCGCACGACCGTGCAGCGCCAGCCACTGCCGGTGCAGCAGCGCCAGAACCTTGCGAATCGTATACGTCTTTCCCGTTCCCGGCCCGCCCGAGATCACGGTCAGCGGCAGCAGCGCCGCCATCAACGCCGCCAGCCTCTGCCGGTCCAGCCCGGCTTGCGCCTCGAACAACGCCTGCAGATCCTGGTGCAATTGCGCGTCGTTGAGGGGCGGCAGCGGCTGGGTGCACCGCGCGCTCACCGCCTGCGCCAGTCGCTCCTGGTAGCGCCACTGCCGCCGTGTCATCAGCAGGTCGCCGTGCACGACAAACGGCGTCGCCACCTGCGCATCCGGCGCCCCGACCAGCGGCGATGCCATCGTCTCCTCGCGCCACGCTTGCAGATCCGGCGGCCACGGCAGCGCGCGGAACTGGCGGTCGCGCTCCGGCTCGAACGACGCCTGCTCGTTCACCACCGTCTGCGGCAGCCGCGCCAGATCCACGCCGACATGGCCCAGCCGCGGCGCGCGCACCGCAAAGCAAAGCCCAAGCGCTACGAGCGGTTCCAGCTCCAGCCCGGCGGTCAGCAGGTGCACCGTGTGCAGGTCCGCCGCGCTCAGCACATCGAGTTGGGCAAACGGCGCGGTCGCGGCGTGCAGCGGCGTCCCGCGAAAGGCGGTCATCGTGCCGGTCGTCATGCGGCACCTCCGCGCACGGGGCCGAAGATCGCGGACATCGCTTGAATGACGGCCTCCTTGGGCTTGTGGAAGAAGACGCCGCCCGTGAATGGACCCTCGCGCGGCGTCGCCGGTCCGACCATCCCGCGCACGAACAGGTAGACCGCGCCGCCGACGTGGCGCTCATAGGAATACGCAGTACCCATGCGCACTTGCAGGTAGCGGTGCAGCGCCGTCAGGTACAGGTGGTATTGCAGGAAGTAGTCGTGCTCGGCCATCTCCGCCCGCAGCGCCGCCTGCGCGAAGTGCTCCGGCCGCGAGGCGACCAGCCGCCCCGACCGCTTGGCCCCCAGCGCATTCGTCTTGTAATCCGCGATGAACCACGTCGCGTCCGCCCCTTGGCCGACGCGGAACGCGAGGTCGATGCTGCCGGTCAGGTACCCCGCGAGGCGCCCGAACTCCATCGCCTGCACGCCTTCCAAGTAGCCGTTCGGAAACACGTTCGCGTCCGCGTCCAACGCCAGCGCCTGCGCCAGCTTCTTGCCATCGACGAACGCCACGCCGCGCCGCCCGTGCTCGCCGCCGTGCACCGCCAGGTCAAAATCCCATTCGTTCAGCCGATCTCCAGCGCCAATGTGGCCCAGCGTCGTGCCGTGCAGGCCGGGATGTGTACCCAGCGGCGTCGAAAGCACAAGGCGCAGCCCTTGCGCGAGCAGGTCGTGGTGCTCCTTGCCGTGCACGCCGTGGCGCGCGCCCAGGTCGGCAATCAGCGGCTCCAGCTCGCGTCCGCGGCGCTGTTCGCGCAGCGTCGTGAAGTCCAACAACTCCAGCACCTTGTGCACATAGGTACCGGGCCCCATCCCGCGCGGAAAGGCAAACAGCGGCACGTTGGCGGCACCCGATGCCGGCTCGTCGGGCGGCAACACTTGCGCCGTTTCGCAAGTGTCGTCGTCCGTCTTCTCCTCGTCGTCCGCGACGCCGTGCCTGCCGCGCGTCAGCATGGTGTAGCTCAGGCGTTTCCAGTCATTGTCGAACGGCTCTGCC
>CAIXAA010000021.1 GCA_903917305.1 uncultured Myxococcales bacterium
CTGGCCTTCGGTCGTGCCGCTGCACTCGAAGATGCGCCAGTTCAGCGACGGCACGCCCCAGGCGTTCGCGGCGCCGTGGACTTCCTTGCGGACGTCGCGCGGGTTCTTGTCGCGCACGCTGACGCAGAGGTCCGCGCCGACCGCGGCGACCTGCTCCAGGCGATCGCCGCGCACATCGCAGGCGATGACGTGGGCGCCGAGGGCCTTGGCAATCTGCACGGCGAACGCGCCGACGCCGCCGGCGCCGATCACGATGGCGACGTCGCCTGACTTGAGCTCCGCACGGCGCACGGCCTGCCACGCGGTCGACACGGCGTCCGCGGTCACGGAGAGCATCCGCAGATCCATGCCCTTGGGCGCGCCGTCGAGCAGGACCAGCGGCGCCGACGGCACCAGCAGGTGCGTCGCGAAGCCGCCGTGGATGTCATTGCCCGGCATCTTCTGGCTGGTGCAGGCATTGCCGCGACCCGCGAGGCAGAACGCGCACTTGCCGCAGGGCAGCACGGCCGGAACGATGACCGCCTTGCCGATGAGGCTGGCGTCCGCCGCCGCGACGACCGTGCCGACGACCTCGTGGCCAAGCACGAGCGGCAGCGCGTGGTTCGTGCGCACCGAGCCGTCGGCATAGCCAAGGTCCGTGTGGCACAAGCCGCAGGCGATCACCTCGACGATCGCCTCGCCGGGACCGGGATCCGGAATCTCCAAGGCACGTTGCACGAGAGGCTGTCCCGGCTGATCCAGGAACCAGGCTTGGGCGGTAATCGGCATGGCGCTTATCCTTCGGGGCTGCAAAAGCCGCGCTGAGGATAGGCGAACGAACGTTCGTTCGTCAATTCAGAAGAGCCTGCCGTCCGTGAACTTTTGCGTTGCCGACGCCGCGGCTACTGCGCCAGGTTCAGCAGCTCGCTCAGGTCCGGCATCAGCAGGAACTCGACGCGGCGGTTGCGCTTGCGCCCATCCTCCGTGCCGTTGTCCGCGACCGGCAGGTAGGGGCCGTAGCCGCCGGCGCTCAGCTTGTCCGGGCTCACGCCGTCCTGGTTGACCAGCTCCTCGACCACCGCAATCGCCCGCGCCGTCGACAGCCGCCAGTTCAGCGCCGCCGCGCCCGTGTTGTCGGTGTGGCCGGCGACCTGGAAGCGCTTGTCCGACATGTCCTTCAAGGCACTGGCAATTTCCTGGAGCACCGGCTTGGCCGTCGGCTTGATGTCGCTCTTGTTGAGGTCGAACAGGATGTCGCTCGACACCTCGATGACGAGGAAGCCCGCTTGGATCTTGATGCGCAGCTTGCCGCCGTCGACGAGCTTCTGCAGCCGCTCGCGCACCTTGCGGATGCCCTCCTCGATCTTGCCCAGGCGATCCTTGAGCTCCTTCAACTCCGCCTGCAGCTTGGCCCTTTCTTCCTTCATGCGCGTCAGCTCGACCTGGACTTTGTCCTTGTCGATCTGGCACTGCGCCAGCTCCACCGCGCCACTGCCGCGGCTGCGCGTGCATTGCTCGAGCGCCTTCTTGGTGCCGGCCAGCTCATCGAGCGCCGTCTGCTTCTCGCGGATGCACGTCGACAAGTCGCTGTCGCACTTCGTGTTCTTGCCCTGGCTCGCGGCGAGTTGGTCGGCCAGCGCCTTCTTCTGCCCTTCGAGCAGGTCCTGCTGCTGCTTCATCGCACCCAGGTCGCGATCGTAGGCGTCCTTGGACACGGCGATGCAGCCGGGCATGGCCAACAGCACACACAAAGCCCCGAGATTCATCCAGTTCTTGAGCATGACTCTCCTCAATCAAAGTTCGCGCGAGCGCAGCAGCGACACGAGCACGAGGGCGCCGGCCAGCACGCCTTGGGCGGCCAGCAGCACGGCGTACCACCACATCGGCGCCCAGCGCGGCCCGGCAATGGCGCTCGGCAGCACGGCAGTGAAAAAGCCCCAGGCGGCAATGGTATACACGGCAAGAAGCATCCGGTTGATGCTGCGTTCCTGGCGCAGGCCGCGCTCGTCCGCGCCGACGTCGCGCAGGTTCAGCTGCAGTTCCCCAGCCTTGATGCGCCGCAGCACGCCGCGGATCTCGCCCGGCAGCACGCGCACGAGGCCGAAATAGTCGTGCGCAATCCGATAGATGCGCTTGGAGTAGGTCTTGGGATCCAGCACGCGGCGCACGTAGAGCTGGATGAGGAAGGGCCGGATGGCCTCCAACGGGTTGAACTCCGGGTAGATTTCCTGGCAGATGCCTTCCACGGTCGACAGCGCCTTGCCGACCAGGATCAGCTCCACGGGCAGGCGCACGTGGTAGCGCACGACGGCCTCGAAGACTTCGGTAATGAAGATGCCGATGTCCAGGTGTTCGAGGTCCACACCATTGTAACGACTAAGGATGTCGCTGATCTCGCGCTGCATGCCGCGCACGTCGACCGTGTCGTCGACGAGGCCCAGGTCGATGAACTGCGTCACCAACATCTCGGTATCGTTGAGCAACAGCGCGACCAGGAAGCTCAGCAGGTCGTCCATCGTGTCGCGGTCGATGGAGCCCATCATGCCGAAGTCGATCAGCGCGATGCGGCCGTCGGGCAGCACGAAGAAGTTGCCGGGGTGCGGGTCGGCGTGGAAGAAGCCGTGCTCGAAGATCGAGGAGATGAACAGCGCGGTGCCGACTTCGGCGATGTGCTTGCCTTCAATGTTCCAGGCTTGCAGCTTGTCCTTGTCGCTCACCTTGGCGCCGTCGATGAACTCCATCGTGATCA
>CAIXAA010000022.1 GCA_903917305.1 uncultured Myxococcales bacterium
GCCGCTGCTCGAACCGCTTGGCTATCCGCCGGAATTGCCGCTCGCGGTGGTGACGTGGGCGGGCCGGCGCGAGCAGACGCTGGTCGTGACGGATCTCGGTCATGTGGCGGAGGTGGCGGCGCGCGAGCCGCTGCACTCGCCGGCGGTGATCGTTCTTGGCCATGTGGTCGCGCTGGGCCGGAGCATGGCGCCGCAGATCGGAGCCAAGCCGTGACTTCCACGTCTTTTCCCGTCGCACTGCGCCTCGAAGGCCGCAGCGTTCTCGTGGTCGGCAGCGGGGAGGTCGCGCTCGCCCGCGTGACGCGCCTGCGCGAGGCCGGCGCCCTCGTCCGTGTCGTCGAAGCCAACGATTTCGTTCCGAGCGATGTGCAAGGCGCCTGGCTGGTCTTTGCCTCCAGCGACAACGCCGGCCGCGACGCCGACGTGTTCGCGGCCTGCGAGGCGCGCGGCATCTTGTGCAACGCCATGGATCAACCGAGCGCGTGCAGCTTTTTCCTGATGAGCGAAGCACGGTTGGGCAACGTCACGCTGGCCGTCGGCACGGGCGGCACGGCGCCTGGCTTGACCGGCCGTCTGCGCCGCGAAGCCCGCGCCGGGCTGCCGGACGACATCGCCGACCTGGTTCACGCGTACGGCACCGTGCGCAAGAACCTCGCTGAGAACAAGGACCTCGAGCTGCCGGCGCGGCGCGCCCTGCTGCGCTGGCTGGCGGCGCAGCCATGGCCGTTCTTTCGGCAGCCGCTGGACGAGCAACTGCGGCAAGTGACTCAGCACTCGTCGACTCCCGGTTGAAGCGGGTGGCAACCGGCGACTATCCTGCGAACGCCAGCGCTCCCGCGCCTTCTTCCCACTGCCGAGGCCGCCGTGATCGATCCAGCCGATGAGGCGCAACGCAGCGGCGGCGCCACGCCCGAGGACGTCGAGCAACTGCTCGCCGAGGCTGCCGCGGTCACGACGCACGACGTGGGCGGCCAGGTGGAAGTGCAGCTTGGCCATTTCTGCAACAACCGCTGCGTCTTCTGCGCCAGTGGCCAGCTCTCGGAAGAGGGCCGCGCGCAGCCCGTGCCCGAGGCCGAAGTGCTCAGCGCCCTGGACGCCGCCGCGGGCCGCGGCCTGACGCGCCTGACGTTCCTCGGCGGCGAGCCCACCATCCAGGACAGCTTCCTGCCCGCATTGGAACATGCCGCCGCGCTTGGCTTTTCCGAGATCACCGTCTTCACCAACGGCACCCGCCTGGGCGACCGCCGCTTCATCGACCGCGTCCTCGCCAAGACGCCCGTGACGTGGCGCATCTCCATCCAAGGCGCCAACGAAGCGGCGCACGACGCGGCGACCGGCCATCCCGGCGCTTTTGCACGCATTGTCAAGGGCTTGGAGCTGCTGGCGTCCCTCGAGCAGCGCGTGACGGCCAACATGTGCCTGACGACCGGATCCCTGGCGTCGCTCGCCGATCTGCCTGATTTGCTGCTGCATTCCGGCGTGCGCCAGATGTGCATCGACATGGTGCGGCCGGTCAGCGCCGGGCCGCGCACGCAAGCCTGGATGCGCGCGATCCTGCCGCGTTTCGCGGACGTGGCGCTGCACACGCGCGCGATGCTGGCCCAATTGGACGCCAAGCGGCCGGACTACGACATCAATCTCACGCACTTGCCCTATTGCATGCTGCCGCAGGAGGCGCACCGCATCAGCCATGGCGGCCAGCAGACGGTCACGTTCACGGCCGACCTGGACCGGCGCCAGGGCGTGATGGACAAGTTCACGTTCCAGGCCGACGGGCGCACGCAACTGCCGCAATGCGAAGGCTGTTTGTTCCAGGCGGTGTGCACGGGCGTGCCGCGCCAGTACCTCGACCTGTTCGGTGGCGACGAGATCGCCACGATGACCGCCGAGGCCTTGAACACCTTGGATCCGCAACAGAATGCCTTTGCCGTGCGCATGGACGACGCGCTGGCCGCGCTGCGCAACGCGCCGGCGCCGGGTCCGTGGCGGCTGGACGCCGTGGAGCGCGACATCCGCGGGCGCCGCGTCGAACTTCGCTTGCGTTATCGCAATGGTACGGTGACGCGGCTGTGGCTGCTGCGCGCGGCGCCGGCGGTGGACGCGGGCCTCCTGGAGCTGGCGACGACGGACCGCTTCCGGCTGGCCATGGAGGTCGACCAGCAGGTGCCGCCGCGCGAGCTGGCGGCGCTGGCGCTGGCGTGCCTGACGGCGCTGCGCTCGCTGCCCGGCGTGCAGTGGCATGCGTGGCAAACGGCTGCGGGCGTTGAGGAAGCGGCGGCACGGCACGCGGACGTGCGGCGCTGGCTGGCGGACGGGCTGCGGCAGCTGGAGCGGCCGGCCCAGAGCACGTGGCGGCTGATGCGGGTGCGCGCACTGCGGTCGGCTTCGGAGCTGGACTTCGCCGACGGCAGCGCCTCGGCGACGATCGAACTGCGCGTCACGACGAGCAAAACCGCGCCCATCGCCTCACGCATCTGCAGCAGCCACGATGCCGACGGCGCCGCGTTGCAGGCGCTGTCGCAACACATCGGCACGGTGCTGCGCGCCAGCAGGCGGGCGCGGTAGAGCACCACGAAAGAAACCGGCGCGAAGCGGCAAGATGGCGGCCGAAGGCCGGAATCTCGGAGCGGGCGCGTCAGAGCGCCACGAAAGAAACCGGCGCGAAGCGGCAAGATGGCGGCCGAAGGCCGGAATCTCGGAGCGGGCGCGTTAGAGCGCCACGGAACTGAACTCAGCAGGGACCGTTCTTCCACGTGAACGCCGGCAGCTTGTAGTTCCAGCACTTGGCGGAGCAGGCGTTCGGGTACGTGAAGCCGTCTTCGCCGCACACCGGCGTCTCAATCGTCATGTCGCAGTTGCAGACGCACGGACCGCTGAACTTCTGCAGGTTCCAGCCGGCCTGCCCTTGCGTCAGGCAGTTGAACTCCGACTTGCTGCGGAATGTCACGAACGTGTCGGGGCCGGCGCCCGTGGTCTGCGAGGCGCACACCGGGTTCACGACGGTGTAGTCGACGTCGCCGCAGCAGCCCTTGCCCTTGTAGAGCGAGGCCGAGCAGATGTCCGCCGGAGTCGTCGAGACGCCCGCGCAGTCGCCGACGGTCGCGCCGGCGGCGGTCGCGACGCAGGCATTGCGGAACGATTGTCCCTTGTTGGCCTTGGTGATGCCGCACACGGGATCGCAGCCCTTGTCGCAGCTCGGCGTCTTGGTGGCGTCGAAGCACTCACCGTCGCACTCCTTGGCCATCGTGCCGGGCGTGCAGCCGGCGGACTTGGCAGCCTCGCCGACCGGGTAGCAGCCCTGCTCGTCGCAAGCGTTCATCGCGCAACTGCTGAAGTAGGTCTTGCCGTCAGGACCGCAAACCGGCAGGTATTTCGTAAAGTTGCAGCCGGCGCCGGCGGGGGCGGGCTGCGAGCAGGCGCTCTTGCAGGCGCCGTACGTCGGGTCCTTGATGACGCCTTCCAGGCACTTGGCCTCGCAAGCCATCGACACGGTCACCTTGGCGCCGGAGCCGAGCGTCGCGCACCAGCCCGCCGTCGGATCGGTGCCGAAGCCGGGCTCGGGCTTGTCGTTGATCGTGCAACCGCTGCAAGCCGGGCACGCCTGGGGCGCCCACTGGTTCGGATCGATGCCGTCCCACAGCTGCAGCGAGCAGATGGCGTCGCACTCGTTGTAGTAGGTCTTCTTGTCGGCACCGCAGATCGGCGTGCTCGGGCACTTCGTCTTGCAGTTCGCGCAGTTGTCGTTGGCGCACGCCGGCAGCGGCAGCTTCTTGGCCGGCGGCAGTTCGGCATCCGGGCCAGCGATGTCGATCTGGTCGGTGGCATCGGGGCCGGCCGCGTCCGCGTCATCTGGCGCGAGCACGTCGGTGCCGACGTCGGGAGCCGCGTCCGCATCCGCGCCAACCTTCACGTCCGTACCAATGCTGGCATCGCTGCCGCCATCGACCGTGCCATCGAGAGAAACAGCAACATCTTCAGGCACATCAGCTGCGACATCCGTCTTCGGAGTGGCCGTTGGCGTGCTGCTGCAGGCCACGCCTCCCAGGACCAGGACGCCGGCTGCCAGGAGACCCAAGATGCCGTGAATGCGGTTCGTCATGCTTGCCTCGCCAGGTCGTGTGCGGTGGAGCGGTCGTGGAAAAACGGAGCGCTGGGGCCGATTGTCGAATCGGCGCGCCAGGGTGCCGACGTGGGCAGTTTGGCAAAGTCTAGCGCGGAGCGCCAGCAGTGTCACGCTTTGGCGTACGCGCGTCGTGACGCCGCAACCCGTCGTGCAGGCGCGCGTCCGGCAGGCCCAGACAAACGGCGCGCACCGCTTCGCCGCCGTCCCGCAGCCGCGCCACCGTCGCGTCGAACGCCACGCGGGCAATGCGCGCGCGGGCATCGGTGTCCATCGGGTTGGTCACGAACAGCGTGTCGTCCTTCTCGTCCGGCTCGAGCAGCGCCAGCGCCATGTCCGGCCGGTCCGCGCGCAGCCGGCGCAGCCCCATGTGCAGCTTGACCGCGTTGGACATGCGAAAGCTCTGGTTCCAAATCGCGACCATGCCGCGCGAACGGATGCGGTTGAGCGTGGCGCCTTCGATGTCGGCGTCGTCGCCGCGGCGCTCGAGCAGGCGGCGCTCCAGGTTCCACGGCACGATCGGATTGATGACGAGCACGTGGCTCATGCCCGCCTGCTGCGCCAGGTCGACGTGCGCCACGCGGCCGCTGCCGCCGTCGATGTAGTCGCGGCCGCGGATGCGCACCGGCGAGAAGAACAGCGGAATCGCGCTCGAAGCCGCGATCGCCTCCGGAATCGTGGCGTCGGTGCGGTGCCCTTTGCCAAACACGTCGCGGTGGCCGGTGTCGAGGTTGTTGACCGGAACCAGCAGATGGCCGGGCAACTGGCTGAACGTCCTGGCAAGTCCGTGCTGCGCCAGGAAGCGGTCGATGAACTGGACGTAGCCGGCCATCGAGAAGAGGCCATCGGGCAGCGCGGCGGACAGGTCGCCGAGGGCCAGGCCGCGCCAGTCGCCGGAGGGGTCGGTCGCCCATTGCCGGCCCAGGCGCGCGGCGACGCGGCCGATGCGCATCAATTTCCAAGCCGTTTCACGCAGGTCGAGCTGGTAGACGTCGCTGCGCTGGATGCGGAAGAAGTCGTCCTCGGTCGTGATGCTGTGGTAGAGCCGTGTCGCCGGGACGCCGGCGGCCAGCAGGGCCCCGACCAGCGACCCCGCCGATGTACCTACAATGACTTCGAAATCTGACGTGCGAAAACCAGGAATCATCGATTCGAGGGCGGCGAGCACCCCGACCTGGTACGCCGCGCCGGTCGCTCCGCCGCCGCACAGGCACAGGCCGCGCCGGGCGCTGGTCGAAGGCTGCTGCGGCATCTCGGGGGAACCGTCCATTCGGATTCGTCTCTGCGCAGCTATGCGCGGCGGCGAGGGACACCTACACTACTCTAGCGGTACCCGGCAACGGGGCAAAATCCGCGCACGCTTGGGAGGCATCCGTGTCCTACCTGCTCCGCCCGCTGGCCTTCCCGTCCGCTGCCGTTCTTGCGCTGTGCGCGTCCCTTGCTGGACTTGGCGGTTGCGCGCCGGCGGAGCAGTCCGGCGGCGACGCCACGCAGGCGGACACGGCCGCGGCCGACACGGGCGGCAAGACCGAGCCGGACGTCGCATCCGCCGATGTCGCCTACCCTTCCTGCGCACCCGTGACCGGCGACCCCAGCCTCTTGCGCCTGCGCGGCACCGTCTGGACCGGCGACGCGCTGATTGCCGACGGCGAGGTCTTCGTCTCCGCCGCGACCGGCCGCATCCTGTGCGTCGGCGACGACTGCAGCACGACGCCCGGCGCCGACAAGGCGAGCGTCGTGTGCACCGGCGGCATCATCGCGCCCGGCCTGATCAATCCGCACGACCACGGCACCTACAACCACCTGCCGCGCTGGAAGCATCCTGGATTGTTCAAGAATCGCTACCAGTGGCAGGCGGATTCCAACTACAAGGCGTTCAAGGCGCCCGAGGCCGCGACCTTCTCCAAGGCCAAGTGCGAGACGATGAAATGGACCGAATTGCGGGCACTTGTCGCCGGAACGACGGCCATGCAAGGCACCTCCGGCACGACCTGCATCAGCGGCTGGGTGCGCGATCTGGACAGCACGAGCGCCAAGGCCACCGGGCTGGACGGCTACCAGATCGGCACACAGGTCACCAAGATCTCCGGCGCCGCGTCTTCGGATGTGGCGGACTGGCTCGCCGGGCTGAACAAGTCGACGCTGAACGGGCTTGTGTTGCACGTCGGCGAAGGCATTGACGATTCATCGCGCAAGGAGTGGTACGACCTCGTCAGCCTCGGGCTGGCGCTGCCGCACGTGGCGCTGATCCACGCAGCGGGCCTGGGCGGCGTGGAGCTGGCAGACGCGCAAAGCCATCAGATTTCGCTGATCTGGTCGCCGCAATCCAACCTGGACCTCTATGGCGACACGACGCGCGTGCCGGCGGCGCTGCGCCTGGGGATGACGGTGGCCATTGGGCCGGACTGGACGCCGTCGGGGTCGATGAGCGAGCTGGAGGAGCTCAAGTGCGCCAAACAACTCTCGGACAAGCGCTGGGGCGGGCTGCTGACCGACGAGATGCTGGTGCGCATGGCGACAACGGACGCGGCGGCGGCGGTGGGCGCGCAGGACCTGCTGGGCCGGCTCTCGACCGGTTACATGGCGGACATCGCGGTGTTCAGCGGCGATCGCAGCCACGCGCTGGCGGCGATCGTGGCCGCGCGGCCCGAGACGGTGCGGCTGGTGCTGGTCGGCGGCAAGCCGTTGTATGGCGACGCGGATCTGATGGCGACGCTGGCGCCGCCGACGTGCGAGCCGCTCGATGTCTGCGGCGCGCAGAAGACCATTTGCGTGGTCGATGCGGTGCTTGGGGCCAACTACAAGGGCGACCAGACGCTGGCCGTGGTGAAGGGCGCGATCGAGGCGGTGCTGGCCGCGACCAAGGCGACCGACAACCCCTCGACCGACATGGCTTATGCGTATGATTTGTGGCCGCTGTTCAAGTGCGGCGCGGAGGCGGAGGCGCTCATCCACTGCGACGTCTCCGGCGGCACGGCCGTGGAACCTGGCGCAGCCGACCTGGACGGCGATGGCCTCGCGAACGCGGCCGACAACTGCCCGAACGTGTTCAATCCCGACCAGGGCGACCTCGACAAGGACGGCAAGGGCGACGCCTGCGACACGTGCCCGCTCGGGGAAGCCTCCACCGCCACCTGCAAGTAGCGCTGCCGCCCCGGACTATGCGAGGGGCTTGCAGTGTGTATACTCCCCCGACCTGGGCTAGCCACCCGAGGCGCAACGGCACATGGCCCGCGCCCGGTGAGCGCCCACAGCCACGGCCGCCGCAACGCTGCCACCGCGACTGGAGGACCGATGAAGATCGAGAAAGACATGGTCGTCACGATGGACTACGAACTGCGCCTCGCGGACGAAGATGTCATCGATTCGTCGACAGACGGCGAGTTTGCGTTCCTGATTGGCCACGACAACGTGGTGCCGGGCTTGGAGTCGCAGCTCATCGGGCTCCAGGCGGGCGACCAGCGCGACATCCAGGTGCAACCGGAAGAAGGCTACGGCCAGCGCGACGAGGCGAAGGTCATTTCGGTGCCGCGCAGCGTGCTGCCGGAGGACTTCCACCTCGAGGTCGGCCTGCCGCTCGAGCTCGAGGACGAGCAGGGCGAGACCTTCCCGGTGTGGATCGCCGGCGTTGAAGGCGACACGGTGATGCTCGATGGCAACCACCCGCTCGCCGACGAAGTGCTGAACTTCCGCATCACGATCGCGAGTGTGCGCAAGGCGACGGCGACCGAGCTGAGCCATGGGCACGTGCACGGCGCGCACGGGCACGAGCACTAGGCGATTTCGCCAAATCGCTTGGCATTTCCGACAGTTGCTTCTTGCCTGGCCGCCAGGCTCGTCGATGCCGACGCGCGGCGACGCATGCGACGGCGTCGTTCGGTCACAGGGCCCAGCGCGCCGCACGGAACGCAAAAAACAACTTGGCCCGTGCAGCTTGCCTTGGCGAAGCGGCACGGGCCAAATCTTCAGCTCTCAGCGAACCTTGGTGACCCCGGCGGGATTTGAACCCGCGTTCTCGGCGTGAAAGGCCGGTGTCCTGGGCCGGACTAGACGACGGGGCCGTGTGCGCTGACGCTGACTGCACCTTCGGGCTGGCGGTGCTTGGAGTGAGCCGGGAGGGAATCGAACCCTCGACCAACAGATTAAAAGTCTGCTGCTCTACCGACTGAGCTACCGGCCCGATCGAGCCGCGGCAGTGTACGCGCTGCTGCCGGGGACCGTCAAGGCCACGCTACGCGTGGTCGTCCTTTTCCAGCTTCGCGTCCGAACGCGGCGTGGCATCGATCTCGCGGGTCGAATCGCGCTCCGCATCGCGTTGCGCCTTCTTGAAGTTGCCGATCGCCTCGCCGAGGCCCTTGCCCAGCTGCGGCAACTTCGTCGCGCCAAACAGCACGACGATGATCGCAAGTACAACAAGCAGTTCTGGCATCCCGAGCATGGCGCGTTCCAAGGGCAGCTTCGCGCTGCCCGCGATCAAGACGACTCCGAGGTGCTGCGACAGCAGCGGCACGCTGGGCACCATCACTTCCTCCGGGGTGGTTCGACCATCCGTAGGGTCCGCGCCACCCAGCCTGCCACCTCGCATGAGCGCGCGGGCAGGCGCCTTATCATACGCCAGCGCCCGCTTCAGTGTCACCTGTTTCCGAAGGACCGGATGTTTCGATGGATCCTGACGCAGGCCGCCGCACGAGGCCCGAAGCGCGCTCGTTCACCGTGTGATAAAGCCCTGCCGCTGCTTCGTTTTCGGCCGCCTTCTTGGTCGGACCCTCGCCGACGGACTCGAAGTCGACCTCGCCCAGACGCGTCGCAGCCCGCACGCGAAAACGCCTGGCGTGGTCCGGACCGTCCTCCGCGACGAGCGAGTACGTCGGCGGCGGGGAGCCGTGGTGCTGCAGCAGTTCTTGCGCCGCGGTCTTCCAGTTCGCCGTCGTCAGGCTCAGCGCGGCGGCGTCCGTCGTCTCGACCTGCGCAATCAGCTCGCACAAGGTGTCGCCAAAAAGGCGCAGCACGATCTCGCGCGTCGATTCGTAGCCGGAATCCAGCAGGAGCGCACCGACGATCGCCTCCATCGCGTCCGCCAGCACCGACGGCCGCTGGCGCCCACCCGTGAAGTCCTCGCCGCGCCCAAGCCGCAGCGCCTGCCCGACGCCGAGCCGATCCGCCATGATCGCCAGGCTGCTCTCGCGCACCAGCTGCGACTTGAGCACGGTGAGCTCGCCTTCGCGCCGCTCCGGCAGCCGCCGCACCAGCTCGTGCGTGATGATGAGACCGACGACGGCGTCGCCGAGGAACTCCAGCCGCTGGTTGTCCGGCGAACCCGGCGCTTGCTCGTTGCGCCAGGAGGGATGCGTCAGCGCCGCGATCAGCAGCGCCGGTTCGGCAAAGGAATGGCCGATGCGGTCACGCAGCAGCCGCGTCGGAATCTCTGGATCATAC
>CAIXAA010000023.1 GCA_903917305.1 uncultured Myxococcales bacterium
ATCTGTCCTCAACACGGCTGGATTGTCCTGACGAATGGCACCGTGATCGACCTGACGCGTTGGGTATTCGAGGCTTCGGATCCGTACATCGCTCAGATCCCGCGCGCTGACCCGCGACATCGACAGTACGACCTGGGCGGTGTCGGCCTCGACCGGATGATCAACGGCGTGCCGGGCGCTCCTGGACCGGACGCGGTGCTCGGCAATGCCACGGTGGCAAGACCATGCCCACTCGATACCGCAGACCCGGCGGCTCTGCGCTTCATTCACCTGCACTTCCATTGCTTACCGAGCGAGTTGACCCGAGCCCAAGTGCATTGGCTGGCGCATCAGAGACCCGGCGAACTCGGCAAGGCGGCGCGGCCCATCTTTCAGGCCATCGAGAAGGCGGGCATGGGCGGGTCGATTCCGATCGACCTTTGGCGCGCTGTCATCGAGTAGACGGCAGACGAGACCAAGGCGCGCGGGTGGCACGAGAGGCAGGCCGGTGTCGACGTGCTGCCGTGGTGCTCAAGCGCCCTGTCTTCGAGCACCGTCCCAGCCACTTGCGACAGCCTCTGCACCCTTCGCTCCGGTTCCACCGCACCGGCGACTCTGGCCTGGCCACCTGCGGACGCGCGGTTGGCGCATGTGCTGCGACGGCTCGCGCGGCGGATGGTAGGCAGGCCCGTACGTGGCGCGCGGGTGGTACTCGCGCATCGCCGGGGCGTGGTAGCCGCCGCCGGAACTGCCCCGATAGCCGCCGCCACTGCCACCATGGCCGCGGGCGGCAGCAGCAAGGGGCAGCGCCGCTGCGAGCACCGAGAAGAACATGAAGATCCAGCGCTTGATCGAACACATGGTCGCGGTCCCGGCACATGACGGCCGCGCTGGACGATGGGCCGCTGCGCCAGGCACGTCAAGGAGCGATCGGACCGTCTTCGGTCGGCCTGCTATTACCATGTAATAGAGCCGCGGTTGCGCCAAGCACCCGACTTCCTTGACCTCGCCGACCACCGGCACCACGCTGCGCGGCCAGACAGCCATGGAGTCGCAGCGATGGACCTGCTCCCGATTGCCCGCATCCGCCTCTCCGACATCGACTTCAACGCCCAGGATCTCCGCCCTTTCCGCCTTGAGCTGGGCGACCTGTCGGGCCTGATGAAGTCGATCGCGGAGTTCGGCCTCCTAGTCCCGCCGGTGATCTGGCACACCACCGCCGGTGGGGTCGACCGCCGCGTCATCCTTGAGGGCAACCGCCGTATCGCGGCCCTCCAGGCGCTCCAGGTCGAGGAAGTGGGCGTCGTGGTCTTTCGCGGGCCCCTGGAGAAGGCCCAGGAGCTCAGCGCCGTCCTGCACTTGTGCGTGGCACGCAACAACCGCGGCGATGAGGCGGTGGCTGCCAGCCTGCTCGTCTCGCGCGAATGGACGCAGATGCAGGTCGGCACGATCGCTTGCCAGGACCAGACTTGGGTGTCGCACTCCAAGACGATGGTTGAATGCCTGACCCCGGCGGTCCTCGAGCGGTTCCGCAAGGGCTCGCCCATCACGGTCAAGCGCGCGCTGGTGTTGGCGAAGTTGGTCAGGCCAGACGGCCAGCCCGATGTGGCCGCACAGGAAGCTTTCGTGACGAGAAGCGCGGGGTTCAGGTCCGGGCTCGCGCACTCCAGCATGTCCTGGTACGGCACCCGCCGCTGCCTCGGAGGCGCGCTTCAACACCTGCCACAGCTCAGCCCCGTGGCAGACATTCACTGGCCGCGCCGCTGCGCCTCCGGTCGACCGTCGCCCTGCCACGGTTCGCCAGGCAGCAAGGCCACCAGATCGCCAAGGACGAGGGCGAACGCGGCCTCGGCGTCCCAGATGCGACCATGGGCGAGCAACGGCGGTACGTCGTCGATGAAGCGCGGCATGGCCCGCTTTGCCGCAAGGTTCTCCTCGAAAACGGCGCGCGTGACGCGGTCGCCCGTGGCAGCGAGGTAGTGCTGGAAGACGCTGACCACGCGCTCGGCGCGGACGTCGGTGTGCTGCAGCGCCAGCGCCAGGTCGAACAGATCCCGCCCCTTCTTGCGCTGGAAGAGCGCGCGCAGCTTGGTTCCCAGCAACTCGTCCAACGTGAAGGTGGGCACATCGGCGATGCCCTGGAACCACCGCGACTCCACCGCGAACGGATGACACACGACACCGTGCACGGCCAGGTGCTCGCGGGTGTTGATCTCCACCTTGAGCTTGAGCGCCGCTGGCGGCACGTCTTCCGAACCGAAGCGGTAGCTCAACGTGACGCGGCCTTCTGTCTGCTTCCACTGCGGTCGGCCGAGCCACGGGTCCAGCGCGCCACGGATGGCCTCCATCACATCGCCGATCGGGCCGGGTCGTACCTGCACGAGGTCGATGTCCTCCGAATACCGCGCTGCCGGTGTGATGTGCAGCTTGTACAGCGCGGTGCCGCCGCGAAAGGCCAGCGCTTCCGCGATGACCGGATCGGAGAACAGGGCGACGAGAGCGCGCGAGATGACGAGATCCTGTTCGACCTGGAAGTCGCTGATCCACGGCGCGCTCGCCCGCCATTGCGTGATGAAGTCGTGAGGAATCATGCTTCAGGCTCCACGTCGATGTTGACCAGAATCCGCCACTTCTTGTCCCGCTTGCAGCTGTCGCTGGGCAGGCTGGGTTCAAGCGCCACGTACTCTCGAGCGCGCTGCTGGACATACTCGGCCAAAGCGGTCGTATGGTCACTCGCGCCCACGCCATCCAACAGGTGGCCCAGACGCTGCGCCCATCTCAACGGTGCAAGTGCTGCCACTTCCGCCAACTTTTCGGGGTCGAGGCGCTCGGCCAACTCCGACAGCACCGTCGCGGCGGCATCCAGGCCGCCCACGTGTTCGAGGTAGCCGACGAGGTCAAAGGCAGTCGACTCTGCGCTCGACATCCGCACCGGGCCTCGCGGCGTGTTGAAGGACACGGTCGGGATGAGAGCGACGTTCTTGCGGGCGACGAAGACGACGCGCACGGCGCCACACTGGATGGCATCCTGGTTCTTCTCGACCACGACATAGGCCGTCTGCGGCCGCTGGTGCGCCGAACCGTGGTACTGCGCGGCGGAAAGGAGGCCGAAGTAGTAGGGGCGCCCGAGACCGGCCATCAGCTGCGGCACGAACTGTTCCGGCGGCAGGCAGCCGAGGCGGCGGTACTCCGGCGGGACGACGACGTGAAACCCGCGCATGGGCGTCGCCGTGGCCTGGCGGGCTTCAAGTCGGCGCAGGGCTGCTCGCACGGCCGCTCCCGTTCCGCCCAGCGCCGCCGCCGCCTCTGCGGTCGTGAACGCGTAGCGGCCCGACGCGGCGAGGTCGGCAATGTAGGCGGCTGCGGACTTGAAGGGTTCCTGGTTCACTGGGTCAATGTAACGAATTGTGTGACGTTCGGCAAGTGAAACCGGATGACTCACGCTTGGGTGGCCGGGTGGTCAACGCGGCTCTCCTCGTCGTAAAGGACACGCGCTCGGAGCGGCCGCTGATGCTTGTCCTTTAGATTGTCTTGCAAACTCATGATGGTATGCGCTATCGGCACGGAGCCGTAAAGGACAACATCACGACGTCTGTCCATGAGCGTCTGCGCGGAGGCCGCTCGCCGCTGCCCAGTCCCGAAAGACGTGGACAGGGTCGCACACCTCGTGGAGCCCGGTCCGGCCTCGGTTGCCGATCTGCACACCGTGAAAACGCGTCCCGTCCTTGCGCGCACGCTGCACGGACGACACCAGGCCAGCAGGCGCTGGCCATTCCCCGTCGCTCACGAACACCACGTCCGCCTTCTTCCAGTCATTCTCGTTCAGACGGGCGACCACCTTTGCCATGATGCCGGTTTCGTCGTTGCCTCCGCCGAATGACAGCCCCAGGAAGGACAGGAGGCGCCCGACGCCATCGGGAGACAGATCCAGTTCGTGTTCCAGCACCTGACCCGGTCCGCTGTAGGCGTAAAGGAAGCATCGGCGCTTCTCGGCGTGGGCAGTCCTCACGGCTTCGAGCACGAGCGCCTTAGCCACCTGTTCCGGCAGACCGTGCATTGAGCCGGACGTGTCGAGCACCGCCAGGATCGGTCCGCGCACGGGCCTTGGTCGCTTGCGCTCGATCTCCTCCCGGAACTCGTGTTCGACCCAAACGCGTTCGGTTTCGATACCCTCGACCCGGTAGGTCACCAAC
>CAIXAA010000024.1 GCA_903917305.1 uncultured Myxococcales bacterium
CTACCACCTCTGGCGCATCGAAGAGACCGTGCACACCGGCGTGGCGCCGCATTGGGACCGCCTGCTCAATGCGCCCATCGGCGCCGGCGTGCCCTATCCCGATGGATTTTCCGGGCTTCTTGCCGGCGTTGCGCGGCTGCAGTATGGCGCCCAGGCCACGCGCCACCAGATCCAGGAAGCCGCCAACGCGGTCATGCCGGTGCTTGGCCTGCTGGCGGTCCTGGTGGCCTGGCTCTTCACGCGGCGGATCTTCGGGCCCGCGGAGGCGCTGCTGGCCGCCGGGCTCGCGGCGGTGCTGCCCGGTCACGTCCTGCTGAGCTGCTACGGCCGCGTCGATCACCACATCTTCGAGATCGCGCTCCCGTCGCTGGCGCTGCTCGGCCTGCTGTCGGCGCAGCAAGCGAAGCACCTGCGCGGTGTCGTGCTGCGCGGGCTGCTCGCGGGCGTGGCGCTCGCGGCGCTGCACTACACCGTGACGGCGGCGCCGCTGCACATGGGGCTGGTCGGCGTGGCGGCGGTGGTCGCGGCGCTGCGCGCTGCGGGGACGGGACAAACCAGCGCATCCGTCGCGCTCTTGCGCGCCACGGCTGCGGCCTTCGCCATGACCGCCTTGCTGTGCGCGCCGGACGCGGTGCGCCGCGGTGGCCTCGCCTACTACGAAGCTTCGGCGCTCAGCGCGGTGCTTGCGTGCGCCGGCGCGATCGCTGCGATGTTCCTGGCATGGCTCGCGCCGCGCGGCCTCAAGCCGCTCCTGATCGCGTCGGGCACCGCCGCGCTGCTGGCCGTCGTCGTTCTGGCCCTCCTGCTGCCGGGCGCCGCGCAGTTCGTCGGCCGTGCGGGCGCGCTGGCCCTGGTCGAGGAGTCCGAGCCGGCCTGGTCCGCCCCCGGCGAGCTCCTCGGTCTCTGGTCCGTGGCCCTGCCCATCGTGCCAATTGCATTGGTGTATCTGGCGCGCCGCAAAGGTTCGCCGGATGCCTGGGCGCTGGCGGCGCTCGGCCTGGCGGGCTGCGTCCTGCTGCTGCTGCAGATGCGTTTCGGCGTGGTCCTGGCGATTCCCGCCGCCGCGGCGCTCGCTGCAGGTATGGTGGCGGCGTGGCGCCAGTCGCGCACGCCGGGCCGCGTCGCGTTGGCGCTGCTGAGCGTCGGTGCCTTGGTGCCTTCCGCGCAAGTCTACGCAAACAAGACGCTTCTCTCGCGAGCCGGCCTCGCCACGCTGGATGCCAGCGAGTGGCTCACGCTGCACACGCCGCCGGTCGGTTCGCGCAGCGCCCATGCATCGACGCCCTACACGGTCCTGGCCATGTGGGACGCCGGGCCGCACATCGCCTACCTGGCGGAGCGTCCGGTGCTGGCCGGCGCCTTCTACCACGGCGCCCATGCCGATTCGTTTGCCGATACCGTGCAGTTGCTCTTCGGCGATCCGCCGGGCCGCGACGCACTCCTGGACCGGCGCCGCGTCCGCTATGTGGTCCTGCAGCCTCAGGATACCGACGCGACGCTCGTGCACCGCGCCGTGCTCGGGCTGCCCCCGGCCAGGCTGCCCACGCTGCAAGGTCAGCTGTTCGGCCGCGACGGCAGCGCCCACGCCGGTCAGCCCGCCCTGCCGCAGTTTCGACTGCGCCACGACTGCGCCTTCCCCGCCGGACTGCAAGGCAAGCGCGTGCCGGCGTGCAAGATCTTCGAGAGGGTCGCCGGCGCCGTCCTGCGCGGCTCCTGTGCCGCCGCACCGGTGCAAGTGCGCATGGCGCAGCGCAGCGACGCCGGCCGGGACTTTGTCTACACAGCTGAAACGACTTGCGATGCCGGGCAATTCCGCGTGCGCGTGCCCTATGCCGGGCAGGCCGACATCGCGGTCGCCGGGTCTGCGCTGCGGCATGCGACGCTGGCCGAGCAGGACGTCGAACTCGGCCGCGAAGTGCCCGTCACGCCTTAGCTTGCTGTGAACCGTTGCCATGCGCGCCAGTTCTGGCACGCTGCCGGCATGGCCAAACGACCGCACGCCTTGGATCTCCCTGAATCAACTGGCCCTGTCCGCTGCGGCGAGGTCGAGGCGCACTGCCGCGCCATCGGCCTGTGGCCGCTCATGGGCACCGACGAAGTCGGGCGCGGTCCGCTCGCCGGCCCCGTCGTCGCCGCCGCCGTGATCCTGCGCGACGACGCGGATCTGCCAGGCCTGAACGACTCCAAGCTGCTCACGCACGCCCGCCGCGAGGCGCTGGTGCCGCGCATCCAGCAGGCCGCGCTCGCCTTTGCCATCATCGAGGCGGACGAGGCGCGCATCGACCGCATGAACATCCTCGGCGCCTCGCTCTGGGCGATGCACGAGGCCGCGGAAGACGTTTGTCGTCAGCTGGTTGCGTTCGGCCTGCCCCTGCCGGCCGCGCTGCTGGTCGATGGTCACATGCAAGTTCCTGGCTTCTCGCGGATTGTCCAGCGCACCGTGATCAAGGGCGACGCCCGCAGCCTGTGCATCGCGGCCGCGTCGGTGCTCGCCAAGGTGCACCGCGACGCGCACATGACGCAGCTGGACACCGAGTATCCCGGCTATGGCCTGGCGATCCACAAGGGTTATCCGAC
>CAIXAA010000025.1 GCA_903917305.1 uncultured Myxococcales bacterium
CGCCACGCTGCCCGCGCCGCTCAGGTGCACCTGGGCCACGTGGGCCTTGAGATCCTGCGCCTTCACGCGCGCCACGCCCGACACATCCACGGTCAGCTTCGTCACGTCGCCGGCCAGATCCGCGGCGCTCGCGCCCGAGAGATGTACGCCAAACGTCTCGTTTTTCAGGCCTTTTACGTCCAGCGTCATCGCGCCGCTCGCCGTCACCTCGTCCAGCCCTTCGAGCTGCACCGCGACATGCAGCGGCAGGCTCGGCCGCACCTCGACGTCCGTGCCGATGCTCAGGCACGGCCCGTTCACGTTCGTGTTCAGGTGCGGCAGCAGGTTGTCGTCGCCCTGCACGACCAGGCTCGGCGGCTTTTCACCAATCTCGACTGCCACTTCAACCGCGCCGTGCACCTCGATGCAGCGCGTGATCTTCTGCATCTTGCGCGTCTCGGTCTTCTCGACGCCGCTGCCGGGCAGGCCGCGGCAAGCGGTGGCGAGTGCCAGGACTGCGAAGACCGTTGCCGCCATCGATCTCGTGGTCATGGAACCCCTCCGGACACTCTAGATGTTTATCAAGTCGTCATTTGTGCGATTTTCTTGACAGGCCGGCGAACCGTGCAGGTCGCTAGCGCCTTGCCTTGATCGGCTTGCGCGACGGCGGCACGACCAGCGGCGGCGGCGCGGCGGTGGGCAGGGCGCCCGCGGCCTGGACCACCGGATAACCCTTGTGCTGCCAAGCGAAAACGCCCTCGTCGAGCACGACCGCGTGCTTGTATCCGCGGTTGCGCAGCTCGTCGACCACCACGCCGGACGCGTGGTGCGGGCAGGCGCAGTAGGCCACGACCCAGGTTCCATCATTCGGAACGAGATCCAGGCCTTTCATGTCGTAGTACGGCACCGAGATCGAACCGGTGATGTGCAGGTTCAGCCAGTCCGACGGCGGCCGGGCATCGATGATGACGATGCGGCGCTTCTCATCCAGCGCGCGCTTGACGTCATCCAGGGGCGCGAAGCGGTCCTCGCGCAGCGTCATCGTCGGCGCTTTGCCGTTTGGATTCAGGACGATCGGCCCTTCGGGCGGCGGCGCGGGCGGCATGGCGGGCGGGACCGCAGCCGGCGCCGGCGGCGGCGTCGGCGACATGCTGCGGACATACGCAAGGATGTCGTCGATCTGGCGCGGCGCAATCTTGCCGGCCCACGCCTCCATCTTCGTGCCGGGCCGGCCGTGCATCACGGCGTACTTGAGAAACGGCGTCGAAACCGTCGCTTGCAGCACGGGATTCGCCAGGTGCAGGGCCGTGGCCCGTTGCGTCACCGTGCCGTGGCAGACCGCGCACAGCGCGTCGTAAAAGAACTTGCCTTGCACGGGGTTGCCCAGCACGGAGCTGGATGCCAGCGGCACCGGCGGCGGCGCGCCCATGTGCAGGAAGGCCAGCAGCGCGTCGATGTCCTCGACGGCGAGGGGGCCGCCGACGCTGCGGCCGTAGCCGCCCATCGCGGTGCCGGGTCGGCCGCGTTCGATGCCGGCGCGCAGGAACTCCTCGGGAGCGGTCGCGCGAAACGTCGGGTTCACCAGCGATGGCGCGTTGTCGGCGGCATAGCCCTCGCCGTACGCGCCGTGGCAGAGCGTGCAGTATTTGCTGTAGATCTGCCCGCCCTTGGCCACGAGGGGCCAGTCGAAGCGGCCGTTCGTGGCGGCCAGCTCCGGCGGGAGCACGAGCACGTCGGATCCGGCATCCGCGGCGTCGCCGCCAAGGCTGCGCGGCATGGCGCAAGTCGAGAGGGCGAGAAGCAAAAGCGGCAAAAGAAGGCGCATCAAGGCTCCGGGGCAAGGCAGCGCAGAATGCCTGTCCGGGGCGCTGGGATCAAGCCGGAACGCCGCAAGGCGCAGGCGGTCTTGTTGCCGCGCGTCGCAGCCTGTACCGTTGCTGCGCCGCCGCGCCCTGGCTGGCCGAGGATCTTCGATGCGCAAGCTCTCTTGTTGGCTGCCCTTGCTCCTGGCCGTGGCCGCCTGCAGTTCCACCACTTCCGCCACGCACGTGGCGACCCTTGCCGCCGACGTGGCCAGTGCGGATGTGCCCGCCGCCGATGCCGCTGCCACCGATGCCCCCGCCGCCGACGTCGCGCCGCCAGCGCCGACCTGCAATCCGCTGGCGCCGGAGTGGGACTGCATGCTGCCGTTCCCCAGCGACGCATGGCGCGTGAACGGCAAGATCCTGTTGTCCGAGAAGGCCTTGCCGCACATGACCGACAACGGCCCGGCCGTCGACATGTTCGCGCAGCACCCGACGGACGGCGCTTCGGTGCTGCCGCAGATCGCCGTGCGCATTCCGGGCGGCGTGACGCCGACGGATCTCGTGCCGTTTCCGCTGCAGACTTCGCCGATGCTGTCCCTGGACGACAGCCTGCTGCCGGCGAACAAGACGCTGATCCTCGATGCGGAGACCGGCAAGTTCGTGGTGCATTTCGCGGAGATCGATCCGCGGCCGACCGTGCCGGACGATCGCGCCCTGGTGATCCGGCCGCTGCTGCGCCTGCAGAACAACCATCGGTATATCGTGGCCTTGCGCGCGAGCATGCGGCACGTGGACGGGAGCGCCATCGCGGCGCCCGCGCACTTCCTCGCGCTGCGCGATGAGCCGGCGACGGCGCTGCCGGACCGCCAGCACTACGAGGC
>CAIXAA010000026.1 GCA_903917305.1 uncultured Myxococcales bacterium
CGCCTCTACGGCAGCTTCATGACCGGCCAGATCACCGCGGCCGGCAAGGTCAATCCCGCCAAGGTGCTCGTGATCGGCGCCGGCGTCGCGGGCCTCGCGGCGCTGGGCACGGCCAAGTCGCTCGGCGCCATCGTGCGGGCGTTCGACACGCGCGCCGCGGTCAAGGAGCAGATCGTCTCGATGGGCGGCGAGTTCCTCGAGGTCAAGATCCAGGAAGACGGCGAAGGCGGCGGCGGCTACGCCAAGGAGATGAGCCCGGCGTTCATCGAGGCCGAGATGGCCTTGTTCGCCGCGCAGGCCAAGGAAGTCGACATCGTCATCACGACCGCGCTCATCCCGAACAAGCCGGCGCCCAAGCTGTGGCTCGACTACATGGTCGATTCCATGAAGCCGGGCTCGGTGATCGTCGACCTCGCGGCGGAGAACGGCGGCAACTGCGCCTACACCGTGCCCG
The DNA here is from genome assembly GCA_903917305.1 of uncultured Myxococcales bacterium. GTDB lineage: Bacteria > Myxococcota_A > UBA9042 > UBA9042 > UBA9042 > CAIXAA01. Next base: position 455 of record CAIXAA010000026.1, read on the forward strand.
GCGAAGTCGTGGTCAAGAACGGCGTGACGATCTTCGGCCGCACCGACCTGACCAGCGATCTGGCGACGACGGCGAGCCAGCTCTACGCGCAGAACATGGTGCATCTGCTCACGGATATGGGCGGCGGCACCAAGTACAACGTCAACCTCGAAGACGAGGCGGTGCGCGGCGCCCTGGTGCTGCACCACGGCGAGCTGACCTGGCCGGCCCCGGTGGTCGCGCCGGCTGCGGCGCCGGCGCCCAAGCCGACGCCTGCGGTCGCGGCCGCCGAGCCGATCCGCGCGCCGGAGATGAAGTACACGGAGCAGTCGCTCAGCAAGCCGCACAAGATCGACAAGTCCAAGGAAAGCGCTGGCTCGGCCAAGACCGCGCCGCTGACCTGGGTGATGGTCGGCATCCTGGTCATCGGCCTGCTGGCCCTCAAGTTCGGCGCCGGCAACCCGGACGTCAACGCCGCGCACGGCATGGCGATCTTCGCCGAGCGCCTGACGGTCTTCGTCCTCGCGTGCTTCGTCGGCTGGCAGGTGGTGTGGAACGTCACGCCGGCGCTGCACACGCCGCTGATGAGCGTGACCAACGCCATCTCGGGCATCATCCTCGTCGGCGGCATGCTGCATACTTCCGGGCACATTGCATCGGCTCCGGTCGTACTGGGCATCGTCGCCGTGCTGCTCGCCACCATCAACGTCGCGGGCGGCTTCCTCGTCACCCGGCGCATGCTCAAGATGTTCCGCAAGTAGGAGTGCGCCATGAATGACAGCGTGTACGCAGCGTTCCTATCGCTGACTTGGGTCGTCGCGGGCGTCCTGTTCATCAGCAGCTTGAAGGGGCTCTCGAACCCCGAGACGGCGCGCCGCGGCAACGGCTACGGCATCGTCGGCATGGGCGCCGCGGTCCTCGCCGTGCTCGGTCTCGCGTTTCTCGACGGCTCGGCGGTCGGCAACGTCGGCATCCTGGTCCCGGCGATCGCCATCGGCGCCCTGATCGGCTCGGTGCTCGCCGCGCGCGTCGAGATGACCGGCATGCCCGAACTGGTCGCGGTCCTGCACAGCTTCGTCGGCCTCGCCGCGGTGCTGGTCGGCTACGCGTCCTACATGTCGGACGAAGCCAAGACCGGCCTGCTGCTCGGCGAGATCTGGCTCGACGTGCTCATCGGCGCCATCACCTTCACCGGCTCGGTCGTGGCGTTCCTCAAGCTGCGCGGCTCGCTCTCGGGCTCGCCGCTGCTGCTGCCCGCCCGTCACCTGCTCAACGCCAGCACCATGACGGCATGCCTGGGCCTCGCGATTCCGTTCGCCATGGCCGACGGCACCGGCGGCCTGGTGTTCCTGCTGATCATGACGCTGCTGGCCGGCCTGCTGGGCATCCATCTCGTCGCGGCGATCGGCGGCGCGGACATGCCCGTCGTCGTCTCGATGCTCAACAGCTACTCCGGCTGGACCGCATCGGCGGCCGGCTTCATGCTCAACAACGACCTGCTGATCATCGTCGGCGCGCTGGTCGGCTCCTCGGGCGCGATCCTGTCGTACATCATGTGCCGCGCGATGAACCGCTCGATCTGGAACGTGATCTTCGGTGGCTTCGGCGCCGCGCCGCCCGCCGGCTCGGTCCAGAAGCAGCCGGAAGGCGATGTCGTCGCCACCAGCATCGAGGAGCTCGGCGCCGAACTGGAGAACGCCAAGCACGTCATCATCGTCCCCGGCTACGGCATGGCGGTCGCGCGCGCCCAGCACGCTGTGCGCCAGCTGGTCGACGTGCTCAAGGAGCGCGGCGTCACCACCAAGTTCGCCATCCACCCGGTCGCCGGCCGCCTGCCCGGTCACATGAACGTGCTGCTCGCGGAAGCCAACGTGCCGTACGACATCGTCGAGGAAATGGACGAGATCAATCCCGATTTCCCCCGGACCGACGTCGTGCTCGTCATCGGCGCCAACGACATCGTCAACCCGGGCGCGCAGACCGATGCCTCCAGCCCGATCTACGGCATGCCGGTGCTCGAGTGCTGGAAGGCCAAGCGCGTCGTCGTCGTCAAGCGCAGCCGCAACTCCGGTTACGCCGGTGTGGACAACCCGCTTTTCTATCTCGAAAATACGCGCATGCTCTTCGCCGATGCCAAGGTCGGGATGGAAGGGCTCGTGACGCGCCTCAAGGTCGGCAAGGCCGCGTAACTGCCTGATTGGGTAGGGACAGGCCTCTGCGCCTGTCCGCAAACGAACAAGGTCTGCACTTGCGCCCAGCGGACAGGCATGGAAGCCTGTCCCTACCCGCTGGCATTCGGTGGAGGCCGCCATGTCCGTCGTTTGCACCGCGTTCCCCGTCGCCCCGGGTTTTGATTGCCCGTCCCTCGCGCTCGACAGCGCCCAGGTCGCCCGCGGCCGAGCGCTCGCGCGGAAGATCGCCAAAGAAGTCCAGCAATTCACGGAGGTGCGCAGCACCGTCGCCATCGAGCGCACCGTGCTGCGCCTGTTCGGCGTCGAAGGCGCGACCGACGGCGAAGTGCCGCTGTGCAACGTCTGTGTCGATCAGCTGCAGGTCGCTGGCCGGCTGACTGCGGGAATCGCCCAACCTTTTTGCGCCGCGATGCTGGCGACCGGCTTGCAGCCGACCGAACTGGCGCTGGAAGTCGCCGCAGGTCGCCTGGATCTCGCCTCCTTCGCCGGCCCGCACGCCCCGGATCCGGCGGTTCTGCAGCTGGGACGCACCCTTGCCAACGGCGGCCTCGATCGCATCGCCGCCCAGCGCCAGCAGCGCGACGCATTCCAGGCGCGGCTCGGCTGCGGCGTCCAGCCGCTGCGCTACGTCATCGTGGCGTCCGGCAACATCTACGAAGACGTCGTGCAAGCCCGCGTCGCCGCAAGGCAAGGCGCCGACATCATCGCGGTCATCCGCTCCACCGGCCAGTCGCTGCTGGACTACGTCCCGGAAGGTGCGACCACCGAAGGCTTTGGCGGCACGTTCGCGACGCAGGACAATTTCCGCTTGATGCGCGCGGCGTTGGACGAGGTGGGCGAGGAGCTCGGCCGATACATCCGCCTGTGCAACTACGCCTCGGGGCTGTGCATGCCGGAGATCGCCTGCATGGGCGCGTTCGAACGGCTGGACATGATGCTGAACGATGCCCTCTACGGCATCCTGTTCCGCGACATCAACATGCAGCGCACGCTGTGCGATCAGCGTGTTTCCAGGCGGCTTTCGGCGCTGGCAGGCCTCGTCATCAACACCGGCGAGGACAACTACCTGACCACCGCCGATGCCATCGAGGCGGCGCACACGGTCGTCGCGTCGACGCTGATCAACGAAGCCCTGGCGCGGGCGGCGGGGCTGGAGACCGGGCAGCTGGGCCTTGGCCACGCCATGGAAGTCAACCCGCTGATCGAAAACAGCTTGTCCTATGAGTTGGCCCAGGCGATGCTCATCCGCACGCTGTTCCCCGGCGCGCCGCTCAAGTTCATGCCGCCGACCAAGCACATGACGGGCAACGTGATGCGCGGCCACGTGCAGGACGCCATGTTCAACCTCGTCGGCGTCGCGACCGGCCAGGGCATCCAACTGCTCGGCATGGCGACGGAAGCCATGCACACGCCGCACATGCACGACCGCTACTGGGCGCTGGAGAGCGCCAACCTGATCTTCGCCGGCGGCCGGGCGCTGGGCAGCGAGCTGGCGATCAAGGCCGGCGGCAGCATTGAGAAACGCGCGCAGGCGACGCTGACCGAGGCACTGGGGCTGCTCGAGGAGATCGCGGCCGAAGGGCTGATGACCGCCTTGTCGCGCGGGCACTTCGCCGACATCAAGCGCTCGCCGGACGGCGGCCGCGGCCAGGACGGCGTGTTCGAACGCGCGGAGAACTATTGGGATCCGTCGGAAGCGCTGCTGAGCGAGCGGCTGATTGCGGCGCAGCAGCTGCACGCCGACGGCAGCGCGCACGACCCGTACGCCGGAGGTGCCGCGTGAGCAAGCACCCGACGCAGACGCCGCCGGGACCCAGCCTCGTGCCGTTGCGCGGCGCGGGAAAAGGTCCGCGGCCCGTGAACTTGCAGGCCGTGCGCGCCTACGGCGACACGCTCGACGACGGCCAGATGATGCTGTCGTTCGCGCTGCCAGTGCCGTTCTCCGAGGAGGCCAAGGAAGCCGGCCGCGAACTGTGCAGGAAGATGGGGCTTCTGGAGCCGCAAGTCTACCACGCGCACGATCTCGGCGAAGGCTTCACCTACCTGACGATCTACGCCCGCAACCCACATACCGTTGATTTCACGAAGATCTCCGTGCCAAAGCTCGACGCGCGCCGCCTGGACCGCCACGGCGTCGAGGCGCTGTGGGCCGAGCACATGACCCGCAAGATCCGCATCCTGGGCGCCTGCACCGGCGATGACGCGCACACGGTCGGCATCGACGCCATCCTCAACGTCAAGGGCTACCACGGCGAGAAGGGGCTCGAAGCGTACAAGTGCTTTGAGGTCAAGAACCTGGGCGCGCAGGTCAGCAACGACGTGCTGCTGCAGGAGGCGCGGGCGTTCGCGGCCGACGCGATCCTGGTGTCGCAGGTCGTGACGCAGAAGGACTGCCACCGCTCCAACCTGGCGGCGCTGATCGACCTGGCGGAGGCCGAAGGGCTGCGCGCGGGGATCACGTATGTGTGCGGTGGGCCTCGGCTTTCGCACGCGATCGCGCTGGAGCTCGGCTTCGACGCCGGTTTTGGCGCCGGCACGACGCCGACCGAAGTGGCGAGCTTCGTGGTGCAGGCGGTGGTGCGGGAACGTCAGCCTTGAGCCTGCACCCGAGCCGCGATGGTCAGCGGAGGCAGGCGATGCGCGGACGCCAACGGTGGATGCTGCTAGCGTTTCTGCTGGGCACGGCGGGTTGTGCGGGGCAGACGGCGCCGCAAGCTCCCCACGACACAGCCAGCGCCGATGCCGCTGTGGACCAGGCCGCCTCGGCGATCGCCGACCTCGCGAGCGACGGCGCAGACGCCAAATACCTTGATGACACGGTGCTTTCTGACGCGAACGCCCTGTCCGATGCCGTGTTCGACGCAGCCAGCGACGGTGCGGCGGCGGATGCAGACGACGCCACCGACAGCTCCGACGCACCTGACGCTGCCGACCTGCCGGCCGCGCCAACCTCATGGACCGCCACGCTTTTCCCGCCTGGCTGGACGCCCGCGTTCACGGCGCCGGATGGGCGCTTCCTGCACGACGTCTCCTACGCCGGCTACCACCTGGGCGGCGCGGATCCGGCGGATCCGGTCGCGGCAGCCGTGTTCGACGTCGTCGACTACGGCGCCAATCCCACAGAAACCTTTGACAATACCGCGCCTTTCCAGAAGGCGATCGACGCGGCGGCCAAGGCTGGCGGCGGCCTCGTGCACGTCGGCGCGGGGCTGTACCGGCTGGATGGCGCGCTGAGCGTGCAGCACTCCGGCATCGTACTGCGTGGCGACGGCCCGACGGCGACGCGGCTTTACTTTACGCAATTCAAGGGCTTGAACTACGGCGCCCACATCACGTTTGGTGCGCTGCCCGCAGGCGGCGTGGACCTGCCGCTGGCCGTGACGGGGACCAACCGCAGCCCGGACGTGCGGGTGCCGGACGCTGCGCCGCTCAAGGTCGGCGACGCGGTGGCAGTCGGCTGGGTGATCACGCCCGAATTCATTGCGGATCACGGGATGACGGGCACCTGGCAGGCCTTCAACGGCACCTGGCAGCCGTTCTTTCGCCGCCGCGTGCTGGCCATCGACACGGGCGTGACGCCGCACAAGGTGACGCTGGATGTGCCGCTGCGCTACGACGCGCTGCCGCGCGACAAGGCCTCGCTGCGCGTGGAGACCGGGTGGCTGACGGAGGTGGGCGTGGAGCACCTCGGGCTCTCGGACGCGGTGGCGTACACGGATGCCTGGACGTCGACCCAGCAGCATTTGCTTGCCATGCGCGGGGTTGCCGACGGCTGGGTGCGCGATGTCGACACGTTCGCCGCGCCGCTGTCGCCCAAGGACGGCAACGGGACCGGCGCGCACGTGCAATCGGGCGGGCTGCTGCTGGAGGCGTCGATGCGCGTCACGGTGGCCAACTGCCACTTCGGCAAGGCGGAGAACCGCGGCGATGGCGGCAACGGCTACCTGTTCGAGGTGCGCACGTCATCGGAAGTGCTGATGCGCGACTGCGAAGGCCTGAACGGCCGCCACAACTTCATTCAGAACTGGGGCTTTGGCATGAGCGGCTGGGTGCTGCTGCGCTGCCACAGCGCCGGCGGCCTCAACCAGATCGTGCAGGACTACGAGCTGGGGCTGATGGCGCACAGCGAGTTCCACCACAGCCTGGCGATGGCCAACCTCATCGACGATTGCACGTTCGACGACGGCTTCAACGCCGTGAACCGCGAGCTGGAGTCGACCGGCGCTGGCCAGACGGCGACGCAGACGGTGTTCTGGCGCACGCACGGCACGGGCCAGGTCCGCTCGCTGCAATACGGCTGGGGCTACGTGATCGGCGCGGATCCGCAGACGCAAGTGGTGACGGCGATGACGGATCTGGGGAGCACAGGGACGCTGCCGGTCGATTGGAGCGAAGGGCTGGGCAACGCGGCGACG
>CAIXAA010000027.1 GCA_903917305.1 uncultured Myxococcales bacterium
ATCGCTGACCTTTGCGCAGTGGCGCGAGATGAGCGCCGCGTGGGCCAAGGGCCTGATCGCCCTGGGACACCAGCCCGGCGACCGCGTGCTGCTGATCAGCAACACCTGCCGCGAATGGGCGATCGCCGACATGGCCATCCTGCTCGCCGGCGGCGTGACGGTGCCGGTGTACCAGTCGAGCCTCGCGGAGGAGACGCGCTACATCGCCAGCGACAGCGGCGCGCGCTTTGCCATCGTCGAAGATCCCACGCAAATCGAGAAGTTGCTCATGCACCGCGCGGAGCTGCCGGGTCTGGAGAAGGTGATATACTTCAAGGATCTCGCAGAGCTGGAGCGCCCGGACCCCCAAGGCCGCCGCCGGGTCGCCCTGGCCGACATTCCGCGCTCGGACGTCGAAGGCTGGCTGCTCGATACGCCGGCGCTGACGGCGGCGGGTCGCGATGCCAGCGAGGACGTCCTGCGGCAGCGCGCCGCCGGCGTCGCCCCGAACCAAGCCGCGACGATTGTTTACACTTCCGGCACGACGGGTCGCCCCAAAGGCGTGGTGCTCAGCCACGAAGCGCTCGTCTTCGAGGTCGGCACGATTGTCGGTGCGCTGGACGTCCGCGAGGACGATTCGGTCCTGCTGTTCCTGCCGCTGGCGCACAGCTTCGCAAAGATCGTGTATTTCATGTGCATTGGCGTGCGAACGGAGATCATCTTCCCGGAGTCGATCGCCACGCTCATCCGCGATCTCGGCGAGAGCAAGCCCACGGTGCTGCCCAGCGTGCCGCGCATCTTCGAGAAGGTGCACGCGCGCATCCTGCAAGGCGTGCGCGAGAGCGGCGCGGTCAAGCACCGCATCTTCGATTACGCGCTGGCGATCGGGCATGAAGTCAGCCAGTTGCAGCAGAAGGGCAAGGAGCCGACGGGTCTCCTGCTCTACCGGCAGAAGCTCGCGCAGAAGCTGGTGTTTTCCAAGATCCAGGCCATCTTCGGCGGCCGGCTGCGCGGCTGCATCTCCGGCGGCGCGCCGCTGTCCAAGGATCTTTGTGAGTTCTTCCACGCCTGCGGGATCCAGATCCTGGAGGGCTACGGCCTGACCGAGAACTGCGCGGCCGCGACCATCAACCGCCCGGATCGCTTCAAGTTTGGCACGGTCGGCCGGCCGCTCGACGGCGTGGATCTCAAGATCGCGCCCGACGGCGAGATCCTGATGCGCGGGCGCAACCTCCTGACCGGCTACCACAAAGACCCGGAGGCGACGGCGCAGGCGATGGAGGACGGCTGGTTCCACACCGGCGACATCGGCGAGATCGACGCGGACGGCTTCCTGCGCATCACGGACCGCAAGAAGGACATCATCGTGACCGCGGGCGGCAAGAACGTCGCGCCGCAGAACATCGAGAACCACTTGAAATCCTCGCCCTTCCTCTCGCAGGTGCTGGTCTACGGCGATCGCCGCAAGTTCCTGTCCGCGCTGCTGACGCTGGACGAGGAAGCGGTCAAGCAGTGGGCCGACGAGCACGCCCTGACCTTCAACACCACGGCGGAGCTGACGCAGAATGCCTCGATCTACAAGCTGATCGAGTCGGTCATCGCGGAGAAGAACCGCACGCTGGCGAGCTACGAGACCATCAAGAAGTTTGCGATCTTGGAGCGCGATTTGACCGTCGAGGACGGCGAACTGACGCCGTCGCTCAAGCTGCGGCGCAAGGAAGTGACGCGCAAGTACCAGGATCTGCTGGATTCGTTCTATTCCGAGCACTACTGATCTCCACGCGGCGCCCGCTACGGCGCTTGCTTTGCGTTTCCGGCCGTGACCGGCCGCCCTTCTGCGCTTCGCGCTGTGTCATGGATTCCCGATGCAGAAGACCCTGATTTGCCTGCCGACCTACAACGAGCGCGAGAACCTGCCGCTGCTGGTCACCGAGATCCACGCGATCGTGCCGCACGTGCACATCCTGGTGATCGACGACAACAGCCCGGATGGCACGGGCAAGCTCGCCGACGAGCTGGCCGCCGCCGATGAACGCATCTTCGTGCTGCACCGCGCGCAGAAGCAGGGCCTGGGCCGCGCCTACATCGCCGGCTTCGAGTGGGCGCTGCAGCGCGACTACGAGCTGATCTTCGAGATGGACTGCGACTTTTCGCACATGCCGCGCTACCTTCCGGACTTCATTGAGAAAGCCAAGTCCTGCGACGTCGTGCTCGGCTCGCGCTACATCCCCGGCGGCGGCACGAAGGACTGGGATTGGCGGCGGCGCTTCATCTCGCGCGGCGGCAACACGTACGCCCAGGTGATCCTCGGCCTGCCCTACCGCGACCTGACGGGCGGCTTCAAGTGCTTCCACCGCCACGTGCTGGAGACGCTGCCGCTGGCGGAGATCGTCGGCAGCGGCTACGTCTTCCAGATCGAGCTCACGTACCGCAGCGTGCTGCTGGGCTTCTCCATCGGCGAAGTGCCGATCGAGTTCCCGGACCGCACGCGCGGCCAGTCCAAGATGAGCGGAAACATCGTGCGCGAGGCGGTCACCAAGGTGTGGCAGTTGCGCCTGAACAAGCCGCGCATGGCGCAACGGCGCAGCTGACGCGCCACCTGGCGGCGATTCAGGCTGGCCTCGAACCGCCACCTGCGCTACGCTCCGCGGCCCGGCGCGCGGGCGTTAGGCCTGCGCCGCTCTCGCCAGAACCGACCGCAAGAGGACCACGATCATGGCAAACGAACTCAACGCACTGCTCGGCAAGGGCAGCGAATTCCAGGGCAAGTTGACTTTCGAAGGCAGCGTTCGCATCGATGGCCGCTTCACCGGCGAGATCTTCAGCGACGGCACCCTCATCATCGGCGAAGGCGCTGAGGTCCAGGCGGAGATCCGCGTGGGCTCGGTCGCGGTCTACGGCAACGTGACCGGCAACATCACCGCGCAGGACGCGGTCGAGCTGCACGCGCCCGCATCGCTGCGCGGCAACATCGCCTCGCCCGCCCTGCACATCGACAAGGGCGTGTTCTTCGACGGCGCGTGCCAGATGACGTCCGCCAAGGAAGATCGCGCGTTGGTCCCGCCGGCCATGCCGCGTGGCGCCCCACCGCCGCGCCCGGTGGCGTCGGTCGCCGCCATCACGCCCGCCGCGCCGACGGCCGTGCCGCTGCGCCAGAGCGGTCTGTACACCACGCCGGAGCCCACGCGCGCCACCGGCGAGCTGCCGCACAAGTTCTAGCATTTCCATAGGAATCCAACGATGCCGCGGACCGCGGGCCTACGCCAGTTCGGATCGGGCCGGCCGCTGGTCGTCGTGGCGTTTGGCGGCAATGCGCTGATGCAGCCGGGCGATGACGGCTCCTTGGCGACGCAGCAGAAGCGCGCCGTCGAAGCCGCCAAGGTGCTGCACAGCATCGCCAAACGTGGCTACCGCATCCTGCTCGTGCACGGCAACGGGCCGCAGGTCGGCCAGGAGCTGATCCGCAGCGAAGAAGCCTCCACCAAGCTGCCGATCGTGCCGCTGGACGCCTGCGTGGCCTCGACGCAAGGCACGATGGGCTACCAGCTGGAGATGGCGCTGTACAACCAGAGCCACTCGCTGCGGGTGGCTTCGATCCTGACGCTCGTGGAAGTCGATCCGCTGGATCCCGGGTTTCGCACGGCGTCCAAGCCGATTGGCCCGTTCTTTCCGGAGCATCGGGCCCGAGATCTGCGCAAGAAGCTCAAGTGGCAGATGATCGAGGACTCGGGCCGCGGCTGGCGCAAGATCGTCGCGTCGCCCAGGCCGGTGCAGGTGGTCAACATCGAGGCGATCGACGCCGTGGTCTCGCGCATGGACGTCGTGATCGCGGGCGGCGGCGGTGGCGTGCCGGTCGTGCGCGATCGCGCGGGGCGGCTGCAAGGCGTCGAAGCCGTGATCGACAAGGACCTGACGGCGGCCCTGCTCGGGCAGGTGCTCGGCGCGCAGCAGATCGTGATCCTGACGGCGGTGGACCACATCTCGCTCGATTTCGGCAAGCCGACGCAGCGGCGCATCGACACGATGAGCGTGACCGAAGCGGAGAAGTGGCTGACCGAAGGCCAGTTTCCGCCGGGCTCGATGGGTCCGAAGGTCGAGGCGGCGCTGGCCTTCACGCGCGCGACCGGCAGCGTGGCGGCCATCGGCTCGGTGGCGAACATCGGCAAGGTCCTGGCCGGCAAGGGCGGAACGCGGATCATCGCGGACTGACGCGCGATTGCCGGGGGCCATGACGTCCCACGCATCCTCCGCTACACTGCGCGCCGCCATCGCCGGCCTCGCGCCACAAGGAGCCCCCGCATGCCTCGCCATTTCCTCTCCGTCACCGACTTCTCGCCCGCCGAGGTCGCCGATCTCCTGAACCTGGCCAATGACATCAAGGTGCAGCCGGACAAGTACCGCGGCGCCCTGGCCGGCCAGACGCTGGCGATGATCTTCCAGAAGAAATCGACCCGTACGCGCGTCTCCTTCGAGGTCGGCATGTACCAGCTGGGCGGCCATGCGCTGTTCCTGAGCGCCTCGGACATCCAGATCGGCCGCGGCGAGACGATCGCCGACACCGCCCGCGTCATCAGCCGCTACTGCAACGGCATCATGGCTCGCGTTTATGGCCATGAAATCGTGGAGGAACTTGCACAGCATGCCAGCGTGCCGATCATCAACGGCCTCTCCGACCTGGAGCATCCGTGCCAGACCGTCTGCGACGCGCAGACCCTCGTGGAGCATTGGAGCCCGGCCGGCACGTTCGATGTCGGCGTCCTGCGCGGCAAGACCCTGTGCTACGTCGGCGATGGCAACAACATGGCGCATTCGCTGCTGGATGTGGGCGCGGCGACCGGCATGAACGTGACGATCGTCTCGCCGCAGGGCTACCAGCCGGACGTCAACATCGTCGCGCGCTGCAAGCTGCTGGCGATGGAGACCGGCTCGCTCATCCGCGTCACGGACGACATCGAGAACGGCCCGCGCGGCGCCGACTGCATCTACACCGACGTCTGGGCCTCGATGGGCCAGGAAGAAGAGCACGCCAAGCGCCTCAAGGAGTTCGCGGGCTACATGGTCGACGAGACCATGATGGGTCGCGCCAACCCCGGCTGCCTGTTCATGCACTGCCTGCCGGCGCACCGCGGCGAAGAGGTCAGCGCGGAGGTGGTCGATGGTCCGCGCTCGATCATCTTCGACGAGGCCGAGAACCGCCTGCACGTGCAGAAGGCCATCCTCGTGACCTTGATGAGCAAGCATTGAAGTTGACGCGTTGTTTTGCGGCGCTCGCGGCCGGCATGCTCCTGGCCTGCCAGCGCGAGCCGCCGCCCAAGCCGGCGCCAGCCCAGGTGGCGCCGGCCACGGCGGCAAAAGCGGCGGACCCGAACATCGCGCAGGTGGATCTGAGCACCGTGCATCTGTCGCAGGTGCAGGAACGCCTTGGGCAAACCGTGCACGCCGAGAACCAGGATACCGCCGTCGCCGAGGCGATCCTGGCTGCCGCGACGGACGTGCTGGTCGTGCGCAAAATGGCGGTGCTGCACGAACTGCCGCTCCCGGGCGAGCGCCTCTGGCAGACCACCGATCGCTTCCTCGCCGCCGTGTGGAGCGGCAAGGGCCACTGCAGCATCGGCAGCCCGGACCTGCACTGGACCTACCTGCGCGACGTCGGCCGCTACAAGCATCCGGCGAGCACGACGGTGTGGGACGCGCAGTTCGTCTGCTGCGACACGACCGCCGGCTGTCCGCTGCTCGAGGAGGAAGCCTGCCGCAAGCGCCTTCGGCCGATGGCGACGCAGCTGGCGGCAGACTTGCGGGCTAGTTTTGCGAAGATGCCCGCTCTCGGGCCGGCAGCTGACGCGACCACCACGACGATCGACGACTCGCCGGCGCGGGCGCAGCGGGTGCCGGAGTTCGAGGCGCGGGTCGCGGCCGGCACGGATCGCGAGCCCAAGCTGCAGCTGCGGCGCTACACGTTCTTTGCCTCGCGGGAGCCCGGCTTTGAGAAGGCCCGGTTTCGCAAGACGGATCCGGCGATGGAGGCGGCGACCGCCAAGCTGCGCCTGGGCGAGATCGCCGGCCCGATGGACACGGCGTGGGGCCTCGACGTCGTCATGGTCGTGGCGCGTGAACCGCGCAAGTTCGGTGGGTTGGATGATCCGGCGATCCGCGAAGAAGTGTCGCACCAGGCGTGCGAAGATGCGGCCCAGCAAGAGCGCAGCGCCTACCGGCAGAAGCTGCTGGCCGCCGCGCACGTCGTGTGGAACAAGCCTCTGATCGCAAAGATGTTTGGCAAGAAGGTGCTGGCACTGCTGCCGCCGGACGCCACGGCGCGGGAACTGCCGCACATTCCGCCCGGGATGTAGGCCGTCAGCCGCGCACGCGCTCCACGCGGGTGACGCCGCGCAGCTTGGACAGGGCGCGGATCACCTCGCTGAGCTGCTTCAAGTCCGCCACCACGACCTCGAAGTCGTTGATCGCACGGCGTCCTTCCACGACGCGGCAGTTCGCGGTCAGGATGTTCACGCCCGCCTCGGAGAAGCGCTGCGACATCGCCGCCAGCAGGCCGGCCTGATTTTCCGAATAGACACGCACGGCAACGGTCGCGCCGCTGCCACCTGCGGTGTTCCACTCGCAATCGAGGCGCCGCATGGGGTCCGCGTCGAGCACCCAGTGGCAACCGCGGGTGTGCACGGTGATTCCACGACCGCGCGTCACCACGCCGACAATCGCATCGCCCGGCACCGGGGAGCAGCACTTGCCCATGCGCACGACGACGTCGTCGATGCCGTCGACCGTGATCGCCGCCGCGCTCTTGCCCGGCTTGCGCGGCCGCTTGAGCACTTCCTCAATGGGCTTCTCCTCTTCCGCCTTGTGGTCCGGAAAGAGGAACTGCGCCACATCGGTGGCCGCCGCCTTGCCATAGCCGATCGCCACGGCCACGTCGTCGATCGACGAGACCTTGAAATGGCTCAGCATCTTCGGGAAGCGTTCGAGCTGCTGCGCCCGAGCGACCGAGCACTTCACCCGGCGCAGCGACTTCTCCAGCAGATCCATGCCGACTTCCAGCGCCTTGGCGCGCTGCTCGGCGTGGATGTACGCGCGGATGCGGGTCTTGGCGCGCGCGGTCGCCGCGAACTCGAGCCAGTCCGGACTCGGGTGCGCATCCGGACGCGTGAGAATCTCGACGATATTGCCGTTGCGCAGGTGCTGGCGCAGCGGCACCATCATGCCGTCGACCTTGGCGCCGACCGTCTTCTCGCCGACCTTGGAGTGGATGGCATAGGCAAAATCGACCGGCGTCGCGTGGCGCGGCAGCACCTTGACGTCGCCCTTGGGCGTGAAGGTGTAGACCTCGTCGTTGAAGAGGTCGATCTTCATCGAGTCGAGGAACTCGTCGGAATCCTTGACGCCGACGTGCCATTCCAGCAGCTGCTTGAGCCACGAGAAGCGCTCCTCGTCGCGCACGCTGATCGACTCGCCCTTCTCCTTGTAGCGCCAATGCGCCGCGACGCCTTCCTCGGCAATGCGGTGCATATCATGCGTGCGAATCTGCACTTCGATGCGCTGGGCATACGGCCCGATGACCGTCGTGTGCAGCGACTGGTAGCGGTTCGAGCGCGGCAGCGCGATGAAGTCCTTGAATCGCCCCGGGATCGGCGTGAAGTGCGTGTGGATCGTGCCAAGGGCCTGGTAGCACTCCTTGACGTCGTTCACCAGGATGCGAAAGCCTTGCGCATCATAGACTTGCTCGTACGGCCGGCCCGTTTTCTGCATGTCGCGCCAGATGCCGTACAGGTGCTTGGGCCGCCCGTAGACGGTCGCTTCGGGCAGGCCGTCCTCCGTCAGGAACCCGCGAAGGATGTCCATGACTTCCTTCACATACGCCTGTCGCTCCGCCTCGCGCTGCCCGACCTGCCGGCCGAGGCTGCGGTAGTCATCGCCATGAAGATGCCGGAAGCACAGGTCTTCCAGCTGCGCCTTCATCCAACCGATGCCGAGCCGGTTGGCCAGCGGCGCGTAGATCTCCAACGTCTCTTGCGCAATGCGCTTTTGCGCCTCCGGCTTCATGTGGTCGAGCGTGGTCATGTTGTGCAGGCGATCC
>CAIXAA010000028.1 GCA_903917305.1 uncultured Myxococcales bacterium
AGGTGTCGGGCCAGAAGACCAATACTGGTCCGTGACCAGGAGATTGGCGCTGCTCCCTGACGGCTCTTCGGCTTCCATGCGCCCTTTGTTCCGGTACAGCCTGATCGCCCTTGCCGTTGCACTCGGCATCGCCATGGGCGTCGGCGTGAGCCGCGCGCCGCAGTGGCTGGCGGATCGCGTGCGCAGCGGCCTGGTGGAGCGCGCGGCGCGGCGCGGCATCGACCTGCAACTCTCTCAAATCTATGTCGAACCGCTGTCAGCCGTGACGCTGGACGGCGTCATCCTGCGCGACAGGACCGAAGCGGCGAGCCAGCCTTTCGCGCGCATCGGCCGCCTGCAGATCCAGTACGAACTCAACGGCCTGTTCAAGCCCCGCATTTTCTTGAAGCATGTCGAAGTCTTGGCGCCGGAGCTGCGCGCGACGCGCGACGCCACTGGCAAGACCAATGTCGAAGCGATCTTGAAGCGCATCCTGGCGGCGCGCGACGACGAGGACAAGGCGGGCGGCGGCGGGCTGCGCAAGTACTTCTCCAAACATGTCCCGGACATCGACGTCAGGGGCCTGCAGGCTTCCTTTGACGACTCGTCCGGCAGCGGTCCGTCGGCGGTGGCCGGCGTGGACCTGCGCCACGTGCGCGTCACGAATGCCTCGCTGGAATTGCGCAACTCCGCGCCGGTGCAAGAGATCACCCGGCTGGAGCTCAAGGCGAGCGCCATCGTCGCGGGCGTCGCGCAGCCGATCCTGGCGACCGGTCAACTGGAATTCCCCAAGCGCGAAGGCTGGTTGTCGGTGCGGATGCCCGGCGACATGACGGTCGAGTCGCACGGCTGGCGCGTCCATATCGGCAGCCTGACGGCGCATAGCGACGGCCGGGTGGCGCTGGGCCCGCTGCGCTTCGAGCGGATGGACGGGGAGAACAGCCTGTTCTCGCTGGATATTCAAGACGTCACCGCGCAGATCGACGTGCTTGCGGGTCCCGAGCAGCCGCTGCCGCCGGCCCTGGCGGCCAAGATTCCGGCGCCGGTGCGTGCGGCGCTGCGGCACGTGCGCGAGCTGGCGGTGCGCGAGCCGGTCATCGTGGCGCGGCGGCCGACGGCGCAGAAGCTCAGCGGCGAAGAGAGCGACGACGAGGACGAGGCGGCGGCGATCGAGGCGCCACTCGGCGCTGCGGGGCACAAAGCTGCGGGCAAGGCTGCCGCAATCAAGGGGAAAACGCCGGCTCCGCTGCCGCCGGGCCAGAAGAAGCCGGCCGAGGCGGGCGATGGCAGCGTGGTGCGCGATCTGCTGGCGCATCTGTGCGGCAACAGCGCGGATCGGCTGGAGAATGAGCTCGGCCGGCTGCGCGTGGCGCTCGCGGGGATTCCGATTCCCCTGGTGACCGTGCAGCACGGCCGCGCCCGCTACGACGATCAGGGCCAGCCGGGCGCGGCGCAAGGCGGCGAGTTGTCGGACTTCAACGCGACCATCGAGCGCAAGCCGGGCGAAGACGTCGTCACGTTGCAGGTCAACTTCGATGTGCCGGCGCAGAAGAAGACGGACAACGCCATCTCCGGCCGCGTCGACACCAAGACCGGCGACGCGGAGCTCAAGGTCCACCTGGACCGCCTGCCGCTGGCGCCCTACGCCGCGGTGCTGCCGCCGGCGCTGACGCTGGGGCCGACCAGCAGCGTGCATGACGTCGTGATTTCGCTGCTCTATGGCGCGGCGGAGCGGCACATGACGCTGGAAGGCCACGGCGCCTTCGACCACGTCAACCTCGACTCGCCGCGCATCTCACGCCAGCGGCTGCTGGACATCTCGGCGCAGGCGCAAGGCCGCGTGGAGCTGGACCTGGCCCACGAGACGCTCAAGCTGACCGGCGCGGAGCTGGTGATCGGCAAGGTGCACGCGCTGCTGTCGTCGTCGGTGCAGCGCTTTCGCACCGCGCCGTCCTTCGACTTGAAGCTCAAGATTCCGACCGTGCCGTGCCAGGAGGTCGTCGCGTCGGTGCCGGTGGGCTTTGCGCCGCTGCTCGAAGGGATGACGTGTGAAGGCGCGATGTCCTTTGAAATCGGCGCATTTCTGGACACCGCCAACATGAACTCGCTCAAGTTCGACTTCGACGCGGCGCTCGGCACCGTCAAGATCACGAGCATGGGCAAGTACATCCGCTTCGACCTGTTCGACGCGCCGTTCGAGCACCACGCGCGCCAGAAGGACGGCACGCTGTACACCTTCGTGACCGGTCCGGAGAGCGAGCACTGGGCGCCGCTGACGGCGATCTCCAACAATTTCGTGAAGGTGCTGACGACGACCGAGGACGGCAACTTCTTTGGCCACCACGGCTTCTCGCCCGAGTCGATCAAGAACGCGATGATCGAGAACCTGAAGCGCGGGCGCTTCGTGCGCGGCGCGTCGACCATCACGCAACAGCTTGTGAAGAATCTGTTTTTCGTGGAGCGCGAGAAGACCATCTCGCGCAAGGTGCAAGAGGCGGTCACGACCTGGCAGATCGAGCGCACGTTGACCAAGCAGCAGATGCTGGAGCTGTACCTGAACATCATCGAGCTGGGGCCGAAGATCTACGGCATCAAGGCGGCGTCGATGACCTACTTCAACCGGCCGCCGGCGGATCTGACGCTGCTGCAGGCGATCTGGCTGGGCGCCATCGTGCCGAATCCGCGCGCCTACTACCACCAGTTCCGCGACGGCAAGATCGGCGAAAGCACAAGGGCGACGCTGTGTTGGATCGGCGGCGTGATGTTGACGCGCGACAAGATTACCGAGGAGGAGTTCCGCCGCCTGGGCTCCTGCGACGTCGTCTTCGGTGGCGGACCGGATGGCTCAGAAGTTCCCGCAGATCAGGGACTTGGCCATGAGGGCGACCCAAGCGTCGCGCCGGGGGAGCCGCCGCCGGAGAAGGGCGTGCCGGCGCCTTCGGTGGCACCGGATCAGCAGCCGTAGCCGCTAGACGTTGAGGGGAAACGCGGGTTCCGAAAAGACTTCGCGGTCTTCGAGGCGCACGGCGGTCAGCTCGCGGCCCCACACGCAGCCGGTGTCGGTGCCGATCAGGCCGGGCGCGATGTAGAGCCCGAGCGCCGACCAATGCCCGAACACCACTGTAACGTCGGCACTTTTGCGGCCCGGAACCTCGAACCACGGAATGCAGCCGGGTGGCGCGGCGGCGGGGGCGCCGTTGAAGTGGTCGCAAGGGTGGCCGCTGGCATTGCACGTCCGCAGGCGCGTCACCGCAGCCACGAACGGCAGGTAGCGCGCGACGGCGTCGGGTCCTTCGGCGTGTTGGCGCGGCAAGGCCGCCAGCAGGGCGTTGCCGGCCGGACCGCACAGCACGGCCTCCGCCTCGCGCGCCATGCGCTCCGCGTCCGCCAGGGTCCATTGCGGCAGCAGGCCGCCGTGCACGAGGCACAGGTCGCCTTCACGGTAGAGCAGGCGCTGCCGGCGCAGCCAGGCCAACAGCTCCGGCGCATCGGGCGCCGCCAGCACGGCATCGAGCGTGTCGCGCCGCCGCGCCCCCGCCACGCCCGCCCAGCGCGCCAGCAGGTGCAGGTCGTGGTTGCCGAGCACCACCACCGCCGCCGGCCCCAGCGCGTGCGCCCAGCGCAGCACCGCCAGCGAATCCGGACCGCGGTTGACCAGGTCTCCCGTCAGCCACAGCTTGTCGCGCGCCGGATCGAAGTGGATGCGCGTCAGCAAGCGCTGCAGCGGTGCGAAACAGCCCTGGATGTCTCCGATTGCGTAGGTCGCCAAGCCGCGCTCCCCTGTACCTGCCGGCCGTACCTACCGCCTGACGGCGTTCGTGTCCACGATTCTTCGCAACTGCCGGCGCCTACTCTTCGGTCTGGCTGCCAATCTCCCGCATCTCTTCGGCAATGTCCCGGGGTTGCGGCATCGGCGCCTCGCCCGGCGGCGGCCCGATCCAGCGCGGCGGCATCGGGATCGTCTGCGGCCCCCACTGCGCGCCCGGCATGTCGTCCGGGTGCGTGCCCTCGACGATGTAGGTGCGGCCGATGCCGTCGTGCACGGACGTCGCCTCCGGCCCGTAGCGCAATTCCCAAGGATCTTCGATGAGCAAGCGCCGGAAGCTGGCGCGCGTCCGCTTGACGAACTCGACGCTCCAGATCTGCGCCATCTCCGGCTTTGGCACCTTGGCGGCGCGCACCTCGTCCAGCGCCCCCGAGAGCCCCGCGTGCAGCCCGGGCTTGCGCTTGAACGGCAGCGGGTCGTCCAGGTCGACATTGCGCTCGGCGCGCCCGATGTTGCGCAGCGTGAACTGCGGCATCGTGTCGTGCGCGACGGCATCGGCCACCTCGCTGGGCAGCTCGTGATCGGTCTTGGGGCGGATCGGCCGCGCGAAGGTCTGCTCGAACTTGGTGCGCGCCGTGACGCGCTCGCTCATGCGGTCGATGACGAAGTCGTGCGCGGCGAACACGGCAAAGCGGTCCAGGCGCAGCGAGCGATCGACCAGGCCGAGCCGCTCCGTCGAGAACCGTTGCTTGTCGCGCAGGCGCCGCGCCAGCGGCCAGGCCATCGCCACCCGCAGCAGGTCGCCCGCCGTCGCCTCTTGCATCGCCTAGCTCTCGCCTTCGACGATCACCGTCTTCTCGACTTCCTGATAGTATTCGCTGGTATGCTGGCGCGACGACACCACACCCAGCGCCAGCTCGATCTCGCGCGTGATGCGCTCGCACTCCGGGCCCTTGACGCCGAGCACCTGGATCGACACTTCGCCGTTGTCATCGATCGTGAACTGGATCTCGCGGCGGTTTGCCATCAATCCCCCCAGCTCGAGACTTTGATGTGGATGTGGTTGTCCGCGTCGACCTTCTCTTCTTCGAGCGTGTAGCCGCGCTTGGTGACCTCTTCCTTGACCGTGTGGTACGCGTAGCGCTGGTTCACCTTGCGCGTGAACTCCTCCTGGTTGAAACCCGCCGTCATTTCGACGAATTCCCAGTCAGCGACGAAGCTGCACAGCCCCGTCTCGGCATCCACCTTCACGCCGATCTCATAGGTCTTCGACGCGTGGATCACCAGCTGCGCCTCGGTCTTTTGGCCGAGATAGCCTTTGACGTGCACGAGTTGCCCGGCCTCGGCGCGCGTGTAGGCCATGTTCAGCTCTTTGAGCACCTGCTCCAAGCGCATGAGGTTGTTGATCTTTGTCTGTACGGACGTGAAGTGCGACATGCGGTCACATCTCCAGGCGCGGCGCATCTTCGGCGACCGCGGGCAGATCATCGCTCGGCGAGGCACGGCGGGCGCGCGACTTGGACCACTCGCGCATCTCGGTCAGCCGCTCGCGCATCGTCTGGCTCAGCGGAATCACGTCGTGCAGCGCGTGCGCCAGGCGGTCGGTCGAGATGTCGGTCTTGCCCTGACCGTCGTCGTACGCGTCGTAAAGCGCCGTGACAATCACCTCTTCCAACTCGGAGCCGGAGTAGCCCGCCGTCAGGTCGATGAGGCGCCTCAGGTCATACGTCGCCGGGTCGCGGTGGCGCTTCTTCAAGTGAATCTCGAGGATGGCGCCGCGCTCTTCGCGGTTCGGCAGGTCGACGAAGAAGATCTCGTCGAAACGGCCCTTGCGCAGCAGCTCCGGCGGCAACATCGAGACATCATTGGCGGTTGCGATGACGAACACCGGCGAGGTCTTCTCCTGCAGCCACGTCAGGAACGTCGCGAAGACGCGCGCCGTCGTGCCACCATCGCTCGAACCCGAAGACTTCGTGCCGGAAAAGCCCTTCTCCAGCTCGTCCAGCCACAGGATCGCCGGCGCCACCGCCTCCGCGGTCTTGATGGCGCGCCGCATGTTCTCCTCGGACGAACCGACCAGCGAGCCGAACACCTTGCCGACGTCCAGGCGCAGCAGCGGCATCTGCCACGTCTGCGAAATCGCCTTTGCAGACAGAGACTTGCCGCAACCGGGAACACCCAGCAGCAGGATGCCCTTGGGCGGCGGCAGGCCAAACTCCTGCGCCGCCGGCGTGAAGGCATTGCGCCGTTTCTGCAGCCATTCCTTGAGGTTGTTCAAGCCGCCGACGCTCTCCAGGCCTTGGGACGCCTCGTAGAACTCCAGGATGCCGCTCTTGCGGATGATGTGCTTCTTCTCGGAGAGAATCGTCTTCAAGCTGAAGCACTTGTCGCGCACGGTCGACTTGGCGAAGACGTGGCGCGCTTCGGCCTCCGTCAGGCCCAGCGCCGCCTCAGCGACTTCGCGCTGCAGCTCCGCGCTCTCCAGCACCTTGGCGAAATTCTTGCCAAATCGCGTCGAACGCGCGCCCTGGAACGCGCTCTCGCGCACGATGTCCTCGAGCGTGTTGCGGTCCGGCAGGTCGAAGTCCACGACGGCAATGTCTTTTTCCATCTCCATCGGGATCTTCACGAGCGACGACAGGAACACGATGCTGCGCTTGGCCTGGCCCTCCTCGAACAGCTGCGGCATGTCGCGCACGCGGCGCGCCACCATGGGATCATTGAAGAACGGATGGAAATCGCGCATCACGACGATGGCGTCGCGCGTCAGGTTGTTGGCGATCCAGTCCAAGGCGCGGATCGGGTCGCGGATGTCGCCCGGCACGTCGGCCGCATCGCAGCGAAAGCCCTGCGAACACGACCACTTGATGAGCTGGCGCGGCTGCCAGTTGGTCACGTCCCAGCGCTCGCGCAGCTGCGGGCTGTCCAGCACGGCGAGGTCGCGCATCCAGCGCTCGACGCGCTCCTCCTCCGCGGAAACCACATAGATCAGCTTGTATTGCGCGCGGATGAGGTAGTGCAGCTCATCGACCGCGGTCGGCACCGGACGGTGAGGCGAGCGGGCGACGGCTTCGGCAATGGCGTTCTGGGTCATGGTGCTCCGAATGGGAATCGATCAAGCATCCTGGGGACTTTCAAGGTCACGGCGCTGGGTTTTCCAGGTCTTTGCGCAAGGTCGCGATCATCCGCTCCTGCTCGACGAGATCCTGGGCCAGCACGATGGCGATATCGCTCAGCAGTTCCGCCACTTCGCCCGCTGCCTCGCCCGCCTTGCCGGCCTTCTCGACCTGCTGCGAATAGCGCCGCACCAGGGTGGCGTTGGACTTGGACGCCGCGACCGCGTCGACCAGGGCGTCCAGCGTCTCGATCGTCTCGGGCGTCAGGATCAGCCCCTGCGCCTGGTGCGCCTCGGCTTCGGCGGTCGCGGCGCGCAGGTCTTCCTCCGCGGCGTGCACCTGCTGCTCGAGCGATTCGACCTTCTTCTGCTGCAGCGCCAGCTCCGCCTCGAGCTTCTTTTGCTGCCCGCTGTCGCTCTGCGCCGCCTCCAGCCGCAGCTCCGCGCGCGCCAGGTCGCGCTGCATCGTGCTCATCTCGTCGCGCAGCCGCTCCGCCTCGCGGGCTTTCTGCTTGAAATCGGGATGTTCGCTGATGTCGGCGATCGGCGTCGGCTTGCGCTCCGCGCTCTCCTTGTGCGCCTCGACCTCGCCGCGCAGGCTGTCGATCTGGCGGCTCTGCTGCAGCAGGCGATCGTTGAGCTCGTCCACGCGGCGCGTCGCGTTGTGGTAGTCCTCCAAAAGCCTGCGCTTTTCGTGCTCCAGGTCGCTGATGCCGACACCCATGCGCACCTGGCGGATCTCGATGTCCTTGTCACGCAGGTCGATGCGCAGCTGCTCGATCAGCGATTCCTTTTCCTGAATCACCTCTTGCAGCAGGTTGATCTTGCGCTCCAGCCGGTCGAGGTCGCCGCCTTCGCGGTTGTAGCTGCTCTGCAGCGACTCGTTCTCGTCGCGCGCCGAGCGCAGTTCGTACTCCAGCAGGTCGAGCTGCCGCTGCAACTCCTCAATCTGGCGATCCTTTTGCGTCAGGCGCACCTTGAGGCCGCTCAACTGCTCGGTCGCATCCGCGGCACGCTCGCGCGCCTCACCGATTTGCTGGGCAAGTTCAGCCACTTTGCGTTCGGCCTCGAAGGCGTCGTCCTCGCGCTGGCGCAGCTCCTTGCGGGTCTGCTCCAGGGCTTGCGTGACAACCTGATTCTGTTCCTTGAGTTTGACGTACTTGTCGGTCAGGCCTTCCAGCTCCACCGAGTAGCGCATGGCGCGCGGCTCGATGGCCTTGACCTCGGCTTCGGAGCGGTTGGCGCGCGCCTCCAACTCGCGGTTGGACTGCTCCAGCGTGCGGACTTTGCGGCGCAAATCGGCGAGTTCCGCTTCGAGCGCGGCATTGACGGCCGGCGGCACGGGTGCGGGCGGCAGCGGCGCGGCGACGGGCGGCGGGGCGGGCACCGGACGCGGGACTTGGGCAGCCTCGCGCTGCGACGTCGAGCCGGAAGAACGCTGCGGAATCGGGCGCGCCTCCGGCAGCGGCGCAGCCTCGGGCGGCGGCGGCACGGGGCGGCGCGCCGGTGCGGGCGCAGGCGCGAGCGCTGGAGCAGGCACCCGCTGCGCCTCGACCATGGCGGACACGCGCGAGACATCGTCCGCGCTGACCGCAAACGTGCGACCGACGGGACCGCGCGGCGCTTCCGCCGCAGCCGGAGCAGCCAGCGGAGCCGGAGCCGCCGCTTCGAGTCCTGGAAAGTCGCCGGGGATCGCATGGATCTCCAGCACTTCGCCGCAGCGCAGGATGTCGCCTTCGCGGATGACGGCGCGGCGCGTGCGCTCGCCGTTGATGAACGTGCCGTTCGAGGACCCCAAGTCCTTGATGTAGTAGCCTTCTTCGTCCCAGCCGATGCGCCCGTGGTTGCGCGAGACCGTGGTCTCTTTCGAGTACACGGTCGACCCCGGATTGCGGCCGATG
>CAIXAA010000029.1 GCA_903917305.1 uncultured Myxococcales bacterium
CACCGTGCCCGTCGCGGTCGCCTGCTCGATCGTGTGGAAAAGTCCTAGAAAATGGCCAACTTCGTGCGCGATCAGGCGGCCGAGCAGGTCCGGCCCGCCCGACGGGCGCAGCGACACGACCACGCCGGAGCGCCGCGTGCCCACCTCCAGCGGCGGCCCGGGAATGCCGCCCGACAGGCCCATGACCAGCGCCGATCCGCCACCGACGGCCGCCGTCACCTGCACCGCATCGACCAGGAAGACGTTGACGCCCAGCGGCAGCCCGGCGCCTTTGGCAAAGAGATCGCCAAGTTCGCCATCGCTGCCGTCGTCGTGCGTGAAGATCATCGTGTCGGTTTGGATGTCGAAGTAGCGCACGGTGCCCAGTTCGATGTTGGCTTGGGCGTAGATGGCTTGGATGTCCGCGAGCGCACTCAGGATACGCGGATGCTGCGGCGCGTACGCGGCCGTGATGCCGGCATAGCCGGTCAGGCAGAAGTTCAGATCGATGCGGCCTTTCTGCTTCCACGCTGGCGGCTTGGCGACCAGTTCGACCGCGATCTCCACCGGAACGGACATCGGCGAGCGCTGGTTCGCCCCGGCGGGGTGATCGAAGGCATAGGCGCGCAACGTGTGCTGCCCGGCCACCAGCGGCGTCAGCGGCGTGTTGGGCACGAGGAACCCGGCGACGGCCGGCTCCGCGGCGATGCGGTTGACGCACAGGGGCGGCAGGCACAACCACGGTTGATTGCTCAGATCCAGCCAGTTCTTCGGTACGATGATCGTGCCGCCGGGGCCCGAAAGTTCGGACAGCGTGTACTCATTCGTGGGCGCGCCGCGCACGGTGACCAGGAACGAGGTCGCCTGCGGCGGGACCGAGAACGTGACGGCGGGCGTGCGGCCGTCCGGCGCCGTGGTGAAGGTGCCCAGCGCCACGCGCCGATGGTAGACGTCCGTGCCCAGCGGTTCGAAGACGTCCGCGCCAGCATCCGCCGCGCCCGAACCTGCGGCGTCGGGCGCCGGAGCAGCGGGCGAACCTTCGCAGGCAGCGGCCAGCAGGACAAGCGGCAACAGCGCAACAAGCTTGGACAATCGGATCGGCATCGGGCTCGCTCGGCAGGCAGGCTGCCGCTGCCAGTATGCGTTGTTCGCGAAATGTGGGCCAGTCGCGCGGGCCCGCGGAATAGAACCACGGCGCATCGCGTTGTGCTGATGAGTTGCCTGGTCGGCACCCCCCCGCTGACCCGCAACGTCGATGCGCGTCTGCCTGGGTCCGGACCATCCCCCCCTCCCCGGGCCCAGGCCAGACCGCGCATCCCGCCGAGCCTCGCACGCAGTTCCACCCGATTCCAAGCGCTTGCACCGCGTGCGGCCCGCCACCTGCCAGGGCGCTGCAGCGCATTTCGAAACACAACCGACATGTTCAAGCGCGTCGGCGAGTGTTGGAAACCAATTGGAAACAATCTGGCCCTAGACTTCAAATCAGCACGCACGGCTGCGCTGCGAAGACGACGCAACAGCGTCCTGCGTGCTCGACTCGAAGTCTGGAACGCGAACGGGAGGCAAGCAGTGAACGCGAAGACGGTGGTGCCCTTCCTGGTCCTGGTTCTCGGCGGTCTGGCCGCGATCGGCGCGCCCGGTCCCGGCCCGCCTGTGGCGCCCGGCGGGCCGATCAACAGCGGCGACACGGCGTGGATGCTCACGGCGTCGGCGCTCGTGCTGCTGATGACGCCCGGCCTGTCGTTCTTCTACGGCGGCATGGTGCGCACCAAGAACGTCATCTCGACCATGATGCAGAGCTTCATCGCGATGGGCGTCGTGACGCTCGTCTGGGTCGTCGTCGGCTTCTCGCTGGCGTTTGGCGACAGCGTCGGCGGCGTCATCGGCGATCCGCGCACGTTCTTCATGCTGCGCGGCGTCGGCGGTGCCACGCACGCCGTCCTGAGCCCGACCGTCCCGCTCGCCGTCTTCGCCCTGTTCCAGCTCAAGTTCGCGATCATCACGCCGGCCCTGGTCACCGGCTCCTTTGCCGAGCGCGTGCGCTTCTCCTCCTACCTGCTGTTCATCGTGCTGTTCACGCTGCTGATCTACTGCCCGCTGGCGCATTGGACCTGGCATCCGGATGGCTTCCTGCACAAGATGGGCGTCCTGGACTTCGCCGGCGGCACCGTGGTGCACATGTCGGCGGGCATCGCGGCGTTCGCGGCGGCCATCGTGCTCGGCCAGCGTACCGATCACCATCAGGTGCACGCACCGGCGCACATCCCGTACGTCCTGCTCGGCACCGGCATGCTCTGGTTCGGCTGGTTCGGCTTCAACGCCGGCTCCGCCCTCGGCGCCAACGGCATCGCAGCCCAAGCCTTCCTCACCACGAACACCGCCAGCGCCGCCGCCATGCTCGCCTGGCTGTCCGTCGACTACGCCCGCGGCGGCAAGCCCACCGCCATGGGAGCCTGCATCGGCGCCGTCGTCGGCCTGGTCGCGATCACCCCGGCCGCCGGCTATGTCAGCGTCGGCTCCAGCATCGCCATCGGCACCGTCGCCGCGGTCATCAGCAACATGGCCGTTCACTGGAAGACGCGCACCAGCCTGGACGACACGCTCGATGTCTTCCCCTGCCACGGCGTGGGCGGCATCGTCGGCATGCTGCTGACCGGCGTCCTGGCGCAGAAGGCCATCAACGACGGCGGCGCCGACGGCCTGCTCTATGGCGGCACGGAGCTGTTCCGCACGCACGTGCTCGCGCTCGGCGTCGTGACCTTGTTCGTCCTGGGCATGAGCTTTGCGCTGCTGCGCGCCATCGACCTGTTCTCGCCGCTGCGTGTCTCGCAAGAGCAGGAGGCGGTCGGCCTCGATCTCAGCCAGCACGACGAGACGGTGGTGCCCGCGGACCTGAACCTGCGCATGCCGGGCGCGCGCAGTGTGCCGATCGCCGCGACCTTCCTGGTCGGCTGACGTTGCTTGTCAGTCTGCCGCTGCTGCGCTACACACGCGCCATGTCCGCACCACGCCAAGTCTTGCTGATCCGCCTCACCTTGTGCTGTCTCCTCGCCGGCCTGTCGTGGCCGACAGCGGGGCACGGCCTGGACTACGACCGCAATGACGTCCGCGCCCGCGAACTAGGCGTCAACACGCTGATTGCGCCGATCAACGGCGCTCCGCTCGGCCTGCTCGTTCACGGCACGGCGCGCCGGAACAAGCGCCACTTATACCTGGCGATGGAACTGCAGCTCGGCGCCCTGGTCGACCACCACCCCTGGGTGCAGCTGGGCGGCGCGGTCGGTGGCGAGACGGCCGACGATGCCTGGACGCGGCTGCGCGGCTACGGCGAGGTCGGCACGGCGTTGATCTATGCCAACACGAAGGTTGCCGATACGCTTGCGTTTTTTGGTGAACTTGGCGTGCGCTACCAGCTGCGCGCGTTCGAGCGGCCGCACCTGCAGGTCACCGGGGGCCTGCGCGGCATGACGAACTTCTCGCACCTCGGCCTGCTGGCGCAGGTCGGCCTGGCCTGGACGTTCGACTGATCAGACCAACGCCGCCGCGTGCGCCACGGCGGCACCGCGGCGCGTCATCAGCTCGGTCAGCGTGACCAGTGCGTGCACCGCGACGCCGTGCGCCTCGATCGCCGCGCGGCCGCCTTCCTCGCGATCCACCAGCACGATGGCTTCTTCGACCACCATGCCGGCTTCGCGCAGGCGGTCGATGGCCGAGAGCGTCGAGCCGCCCGTCGTGATGACGTCGTCCAGCACCGCGACGCGCGTTCCCGGCGCCAGCTCGCCTTCCAGCCAGCGGGCCATGCCGTGGCCTTTGGGCTCCTTGCGGACGACGAAGGCGCTGAGCGGGCGCGAGCGCGCAAAGCTGTGCATCGCAATGGCGCAGGCCATCGGATCGGCGCCCAGCGTCAAGCCGCCGACCGCGTCCACGCCCAGGCGCTTGGCGATTTCGTAGCCCAGCGCGCCGACGAGGTTGAGCCCCTCCGGATGCAGCGTCACGGGCTTGCAGTTCACATAGCAAGGCGAAGTCTTGCCGCTCGCGAGCGTAAAGGGCGGGTCCGTGCGGTACTGGAACGAGTGGAGCAGCAGCAGCTCCATCAGGCGGTCCTTGCGAGCATCCATCGAGGGCCTCCGGGGGTGGGTCTGCTGCGCTCTATAGCGCGCACGGCGCGGCCTGCCTAGGTGCAGCTGCCGAGAATCGGTTGACGCGCGCCCGTTCGGCGTGTACTTGGGGCGCGCCGGCCCTTTTTGGTGCCGCCACCGCCCAGCGAGCCGTGCATGCCTGCCGACCTTGCCAGCCTGATCGAACACCAGAAAGTGATCGTGTGTGTCGGCGCGGGCGGCGTCGGCAAGACGACGCTGTCGGCGGCCATCGGCGTCGCCGCGGCGCAGGCGGGCCGGCGCACGCTGGTGCTGACGGTGGACCCCGCGCGCCGCCTGGCGAATGCCCTCGGATTGGCTGCGTTTTCGGAGCAGGTCCAGCGCATCAGCGTCGCCGATTTCGCCGCGCAAGGCTGCGTCGTCGCCCAGCCGCTCGATGCGGTCATGCTCGATGTGAAGCGCACCTTCGACCGCGTCGTGGCGCGCTACGCCCGTACGCCGGAAAGCCGCGACATCATTCTGAACCACCCGTTCTACCGCCAGGCTTCCACGGCGCTGGCCGGCTCGCAGGAGTACATGGCCAGCGAGCGCCTGTACGAATGCGCGATGTCGGGCGAGTACGACCTCGTGGTGCTCGACACGCCGCCGTCGGTGCACGCGCTCGACTTCCTCGACGCACCTGGCCGCCTTGTCGATCTGTTTGATTCTCCTGCGTTTCGGATGCTCCTGAAGCCGCCTGGTCGCGTGCGCAGCGGCATGTTCCGCACCGGCTCGGTGGTCATGCGCGGCCTGTCCAAGTTCACCAGCGTGGAGATGTTCAGCAATCTGCTGGAGTTCTTCTCGCACCTCTCGGAGACCTTCGACGGCTTCGTCGCCCGCGCCCGCGAGGTCCAGGCCTTGCTGGCCAGCGCCCAGACGAGCTTCGTGCTGGTGGCGGCCTGCGACACGCCGAGCAC
>CAIXAA010000030.1 GCA_903917305.1 uncultured Myxococcales bacterium
GTCCGGGATGAGCGTACTAGCCGTCAAAGCGTTGCTGGATCGGTTCGAGGTGGGCAGCCAGCTCACCCGCGGCCTGTTGCTGGTCGACGATGAGCAGCCGAACCTGGACGTGCTCAGCTCCTTCCTCGAAGCCGATTACGAAGTCTATACCGCGAACTCCGGCGCCGAAGCGCTGGCCATCGCGGCCGTGACGCCGATCGACGTCGTGATCACCGACCAGCGCATGCCGGAGATGACGGGCGTCGAGCTGCTCGAGCAGCTGCGGGCGCTCAAGCCGGACGTCGCAGGCATCGTGCTGACCGGCTACACCGACACGACGGCGCTGATCTCCGCGATCAACCAGGCGCAAGTCTTTCGCTTCTTGAAAAAGCCGTGGCAGGCCGAGGACGTCTTCGAGGCCGTCGCGCAGGCCAGCCGCAGCGTCTACCAGGACCGGGCGATCCAGCACCTCGTGCATCGCCTCGCGAACCGCACCGACGAGCTCGACGTCGCCTTGACGGAGCTGCGCGCGGCGCAGCAGGGCATGCTGCACCTGGAGCGCCTCGTCATCACCGGCCGGCTTGCCGCGGGAATCACGCACGATTTGCGCAACGCGATGACGGGGCTGATCTTCCTCGAGGAAGAAGTGAAGGCGCGCCACGTCGATGCGGACCTGGCCGAGAGCGTGACGGTTGGCGTGGCTGGCGTGCGCAACCTGCTGGCTTCGCTCGAGACCATGAACCAGTTCGTGCGACAGAAGCGGCTGTCGATGACGATGGAGCGCTTCGATCCGGCGCGCGTCGTGCTCGATGCCGTGGCGGTCATGCGGATGGACCTGAACTTCCGCAAGCGCCGCGTCGTGATCGATGCCCCGGCAGGGACGCTGCCGGACGTGCTCGGCGATCGGCAGAAGCTCGTGCAGGTCCTGGTGAACCTCATCCGCAACGCGGTGCAGGCGACGGAAGAACGGCAGTTGGTCGCGGTTTCGGCGCGGCTGGGCGAGGACGGGACAATCCAGTTGGTCGTCGAGGACGAAGGTCCGGGCATTGCCGACGACATCCGCGAGCGCCTCTTCGAGGCGTTCAACTCGAGCAAGAGCGAGACGGGCATGGGCATGGGGCTCTACATGTCGCGTCTGATCGTTCGCAACCATGACGGGCAGATCGCCTGTACGGAGCGCCTTGGGGGGGGCGCCCGGTTCGAGGTCACGTTGCCTCCACCGGCGAACGACCGCTAGTTGACAGAGCGGCCGCGCGGGCTCCTCCTGCGCAGCGAACCGGAGGGAACATGGCAGTGTTGAAGGACGATTTGGCGGTTGATCCGGCGAGCGCCGCCGGCGCGGCTTCGGTTCGTGGCGACCGGGCGCAGGCACGACCGGTCAGCAGCTCCTACCTGGCGCCCGGCACTGCTCCCGTCAAGAATTACGAAGAGTTGGACGGCGGTCTCGGCCGCGAAGTCTTCTTCCGCCCGCACCGCTACCGCGCCGCCGATCTCTCTCCCCTCGTCGTCGACCTGCGCGTGACGCGCGGCGATGTCTCCTGCCGCTGCCGGATGCGCGACGTGTCGCAGAGCGGCATCGCGTTCGAGTGGAACGAGATCCTCGGCTCCAACATCGAAATTAGTGAAATCTCGGTCAGTTTCGACCACAGCGAGGCCTACCGGGGCCCGGTGCGCGTCATCGTCGTGCGCGACCTGCAGGGCGTCACCGTCGTCGGCGTGCAGTTCGTCTCGTTTCTCATCAACATGGACGAGGTCGCCCAGCTGCGCGAGCTGCGCCAGTGGCTGGCGGACGACGCCGAAGTGCTCGGCGTGGCGCGCAAGCCGTGGCAGGTGGAAGGCTACGCAGTCTTCAAGGCCAAGATCGCAGAATTCAAGCTGTTTCTCGACGAGGCGAAGGCGCTGTTCGAAGGCCTGGAGCGCTCCTTGCCGTGGACGGCCACGCCGGGCGAGGCACCGCAACCGGCGCGTCTGGCGCTCATCGAGAGGGTCGAGCGCGAGTTCGTCCCGGATGTCCTGCGTTATTCCAAGGAGATCTGGGACGCCGTGTGCGACGTGCCCGCCGCGGATCTGCCCGCCTTGCAAGCGTATTCGCGCCGGCACATGCACGCGCACTTCATGGACGCGCAGTGGCTGGAGCGCGCGCACCGCAAGCCGTTCGGATACCCGGGCGATTACGAGGTGATGCGCTCCATCTACGGCAAGACCTTCGAGGGCCGCACGCTGTTCGCGCGGGCCATGAACTACGCCGCGGTGCTGATGCCGGCAGCCTGCTCGGTGCGGGCGCGCAAGGACGCGGTCAAGCAGCAACTGGCCGATTTGATTGCGCGTCATGCCATGACGAACACGCCCGTGCGCATCCTCTCGGTGGCGGCAGGTCCGGCGCAGGAGGTGTTCGAGCTGCTCAGCGAGGCGCACGACATCCCGGTTCCGGTCGAGATCATCCTGTTCGATCAAGACGATGGCGCGCTCGCCTTCGCCTATGGCCGGATGCGTCAGCTCGTCGACCAGCGCTGGCCGCAGCAGGTGCAGA